>JAYSYI010000654.1:0-8662 GCA_043727665.1 Limnoglobus sp.
GTGCCGTCGACGTACCGGCTGAACCACATGCGGTTCCTGCTCGTTTCGCGGCAAATTCCGCTGACTCCTGCGGGGCCGGATAGTCTCTATCGCAAGAAACTCGAACAGGAATTACTCGAAGCCGACACGGCGGTGATTGCCGCAATCAAGCTCGAAGCACTCGGTGCCGAAAGTACGCAACCGCTGCGGGTGGGGCTGCAAAGCACCTCGCCGTGGGTTCGCTTCGCCTCCGCCGAAGCCCTCGCTTACCTCGGGAACACGGCCGGTGTCGGCGAACTTGCCCGCCTCTGCGAACAACATGCCGCACTTCGCACGCACTGCCTCACGGCACTCGCCACGCTCGACGACGGCGTCAGCACGGATCGTCTCGTCGAACTGATGGCACACCCCGATGCAGGGCTGCGCTACGGTGCGTTCGTGGCATTGCGTTCGGCCAACGAGAACCACACCGCACTCAACGGCAAGCACGTGAAGAAGACATTCTGGCTGCACCAAGTCGCCCCGGATTCGCAAGCGATGATCCACCTGACGAGTAATCGTCGCTCCGAAATCGTGCTGTTCGGCAACGCCGGTCAGCTCGTGCCGCCGTTCTCGTTGCCGCTCGGTCGCGATTATGTGGTGTCCGCAAAAGCGAGTGACACCGATGTGACAGTCACGCACATCGCACAAGGCGCAGAAGGGGCACAAGAAGTAAAAGTACTCGTGAAACCGAACCTGGCCGCCGTACTGAACGCGATGGGCGAGATGGGGGCCGGGTACTCGGAAGCGATCGAACTGGTGCGGAAACTCGACACGGCGAAAGTCGTGGCCGGTGCGGTGATCCTCGATGCGGCACCACGGGGAATGCCGACGGCCCAATTGGCACAGTTGGCCCGCACCGATGCGAACCTCGAACGGGCGAACGTCGAAGTCGCACAATCGACGCAGGGCAACGACATTCTGCAAGCCGGTTACGACCTGCCGAGCGACGCCGAGGCGGTGAAGGAAAAACCTGCCGCCGACGTGCCACAACTGAACCGCAACCCCGGCCGCATCTTCAGCGCGAAGAAGCACCCATCGGAACCCGAAGCCGAAGTGTCGCCAACGGCACCCGCCGGGCCGACCGCAAAATCAATCGAAGGCGACCTCGCCCGCAACCCCGGCAAGCTATTCGGGAAGTGAGTTTGCAGAAATCACAACCAACGCCCGCGGACGAATGCCTGCGGGCGTTGTTGTTTTTGGCGAGCGGTGTGGCGTAGGCCCACTGATCCAGCGACTGCCATTTCGCAATGCGTACGAATGACACAGTCACCGGAAGAATCAGGGGGCTGACGCCCACCCGCTCGCCTAAGAGTCGCACTTTCTTGCGATGGTTTGCGAAAAAAACGCAGTACCCGCGAACCTCCCGTGGACCCGCCACATCATTTCCATCGAGCAATCGACGCACCCCGTTCGTCTAGCGGCCAGGACACCGGTCTTTCAAGTCGGCAACAGGGGTTTAATTCCCCTACGGGGTACTTCTGGAAATGCGGAGTTGGGAATTCGGAATGCGGATTTGAGTACATGCGCCTGTGGTGTAGTGGCGGCACGCGACCTTGCCATGGTTGCAGCGTGGGTTCGATTCCCGCCAGGCGCTTTTGGAAATGCGGAGTTCGGAATGCGGAATGAAAAACGAAACGCACGGTACGCCAACTGGCAGAGCGACCAATCTTAAACATTGGTGTGTGTGGGTTCGACTCCCACCTGTGCGACGAATCTCGGTGATGTAGCCCAATTGGAAGAGGCTGCGGTCTCAGAAGCCGCACAGTGTGGATTCGACTCCCACCATCACCACTGCGGACGGGCGGGTGCTCGGCGGGGTCTCATAAGCCTTGTAACTGGGTTCGACTCCCAGGTCCGCAACTCGAATGGAAGGGAGCCGGACAACGGTTCGCCGGGACGCACTGCTAACGCGTTTTGCCAACTGGCAATGAAGGTTCGACTCCCTTCCCTTCCGCGGATTGCTGCGAATGGTTCTCCCCTTTGCTCCGGTTTATGCTATCCTCTTCCTCGCCCAACTCATGTACCGGAGCCACCGATGACGACTGCCTTGACTCAGCGACCCGCATGGACCGCATTGAAGTCTCATGCCGATGCGATGCGTGCGACGCACCTGCGCGAGTTGTTCGCCGCCGATGCCACGCGCGGCGAACGGCTGACGCTGGAGGCGGAGGGCGTGTTCCTCGATTATTCGAAGAACCGCATCACCGATAACACCGTCAAGCACCTGATTGCACTCGCGAACGAGTGCAATCTGCGCGAGCACATCGAGGGCATGTTCACCGGCCAGAAGATCAACAAGACCGAAGACCGCGCCGTGCTGCATACCGCACTGCGTGCGCCGAAGGGCGCGGTCGTGAACGTCGATGGCAAGAACGTGATCCCGGAGGTTCACGCCGTGCTGGATCGCATGGGCGCGTTCTGCGACCGCGTGCGTTCCGGCGAGTGGCTCGGGCACACCGGCAAGCGGATCAAAACCGTCGTCAACATCGGCATCGGCGGCTCGGACCTCGGCCCCGTGATGGCCTACGAAGCGTTGAAAAAATACTCGGCGCGCGAGATGCAGTTCCGCTTCGTGTCCAACGTCGATGGCACCGACTTCGCCGAAGCGACGATCGATCTCGACCCGGCCGAAACGCTTTTCATCATCGCGTCCAAGACCTTCACGACACTCGAAACGATGACCAACGGCCGCAGCGCCCGCACGTGGTGCCTGGCGAAACTGAAAGACCCCACAGCGGTGGCGAAGCACTTCGTCGCGGTCAGTACGAATGCCGCCGAGGTGAGCAAGTTCGGCATCGACACTGCGAACATGTTCGGCTTCTGGGACTGGGTCGGCGGGCGTTACAGCATGGTTTCCGCGATCGGTTTATCGACGATGCTCGCAATCGGGCCGAAGGCGTTCGGCGAAATGCTCGCCGGTTTCCACGCGATGGACACGCACTACCGAACCGCGCCGCTCGAGAAAAATATCCCCGCACTGATGGGCCTACTCGGCCTCTGGTACACGGACTTCTTCGGGGCCGAAACCGTCGCGGTGTTGCCTTACGATCAGTATCTCAAGCGCTTCCCAGCGTACCTGCAACAACTGACGATGGAGAGCAACGGCAAGAGCGTCACGCTCGATGGGACTGCCGTCGATTACGCGACCGGCGCAGTCTATTGGGGCGAGCCGGGCACGAACGGGCAACACTCGTTTTACCAACTGATTCACCAGGGCACGCGCCTGATCCCGTGCGATTTCCTCGGCTTCTGTAAATCGCTCAACCCGCACGCGCCGCACCACGATATTTTAATGGCGAACCTGTTCGCGCAATCGGAGGCACTCGCGTTCGGCAAAACGGCGGAGGCGGTGAAGGCCGAAGGCCACCCCGATTGGCTGGTGCCGCACCGCACCTTCGCAGGCAATCGCCCATCGAACACGCTGTTGCTCGAAAAACTCGATCCCGCCGCGGTCGGCAAACTCGTCGCGCTTTACGAGCATATCGTCTTCACGCAAGGCGTCATTTGGAACGTCGGTTCCTTCGACCAATGGGGCGTCGAACTCGGGAAAGTGCTGGCCCAGAAGATCCAACCCGAACTCGAAGCCGCAACCGAACCGACGCTGAAGCACGACAGTTCCACGAACGCGCTCATCCGCCAGTACCGCAAACGCCGAAGCACGGGCTGATAGAATGATCGAAGTTATCGAGACGTTAGGGAGTGCGGGAAATGGAAAGCTCGATCGACACGATTACGCTGAGCGGCTTCAAGTCGATCGAGAAGCTGAAAGAGTTCAGACTGAGCGAATTGACCGTACTCATCGGCGCGAACGGGGCGGGAAAGAGCAATTTCGTCGACTTCTTCCGGATGCTTCGCACGTTCGCCGATGAGAGCTTTCAGCAATACGTGAACGAGTCCGGCGGTGGCGATGGCTTCCTGTTTCTCGGGCCGAAAGTCACATCCGAAATCTCATCGCGAATCGTATTCGGAAACAATGCCTACGAGTTCACGTTGAAGCCGACGGCAGCGGGCACGTTGCAATTTGCGAACGAATCTGTGGCTTACAATCGGCACAATTCCAACAAAATGATCGGGAAGGGAAGCCTCGAATCGTCACTCATGAAACGCAAGGATGACAAAAGCAGCAACTGGCCTGATTACCCTAGTGCTGCCGACTATGTCTTCAACGCGGTTTCGAGTTGGACCGTGTACCACTTTCACGACACGAGTTCGCTCGCACCGATGCGGCGAGACCATTCGTTGCGCGATAGCCAGCGTCTCCGTCACGATGCGGCCAATATCGCGCCGTATCTGCTTCATTTGAAGGATAGTCAGCCGGGTAGTTACGAGTTGATTCGCAATACTGTGCGGTTGATCGCACCGTTCTTCGATGACTTTTTGTTGCGTCCACAGACGAAAGGAACGAATGAGCTCGTGCGTCTGGAATGGCAACAAAAGGGTAGTGATTTTCCGTTTCAGCCGAATCAACTATCGGATGGAACGATTCGATTCATCTGCCTTGCCACGTGTCTGCTGCAACCGAATCCACCTTCGACGATCATCATCGACGAGCCTGAACTCGGCCTGCACCCGTACGCCATTGCGATACTGGCAGACCTGATTCAATCGGCATCTCAACGAACGCAAGTGATCGTCTCGACGCAGTCGCCGACACTCCTCGATTACTTCGAGCCGAAACAAATTGTGGTGGTGAATCGTGTCAACGGACGATCGACGTTCGAGCGGCTCGATGCACAGGCACTTGCGGCCTGGCTGGAGGACTACTCCGTCGGCGAACTCTGGCAGAAGAATGTCGTGCGCGGGGTGCCAACCCGTGAATGAACTCGTCGTGATCGTCGAAGGCGAAACCGAGAGACGAATCACATCCACGGTACCCGCGTACAAGAAACGTGCGCAAGGTCCGATTGTCACTGGTCGAATCGGCATCGACGTCTTACGAACGCGGTGTACGCATTTCGGCGAATGGCTGACTCGTCTGGAACAACTTGGCATTACACCATGACTGCACGCGAGTTTGCGATTGATGTCGTTCGGAAACTCCAGGGGGCGGGGTTTGTCGCGCTGTGGGCGGGGGGTTGCGTGCGCGACGAACTCCTTGGTCTCGTGCCCGCCGATTACGATGTGGCGAGCGATGCGCGACCCGAACAGGTGAAAGTGCTTTTCCGCCGTTGCGTCGAAATCGGTGCCGCGTTCGGCGTTATCGAAATCATCGGGCCACGTGGCGATGATGGCGAATGGCTCAAAGTCCAAGTTGCGACGTTCCGTACCGATGGCACGTACAGCGATGGTCGCCGACCGAATTCGGTCGCGTTTTGTTCCCCCGAAGAAGACGCGAAGCGGCGCGACTTCACAATCAATGGCATGTTCTTCGATCCGGTCACGCAGACGGTCTTCGACTACGTCGATGGCCAGAACGACCTTAGAAACAAGATCCTTCGTGCGATTGGTAACCCGACGGATCGCTTCGCCGAAGATAAATTGCGCGTGTTGCGTGCGGTGCGGATGGCCACGCGATTCGACCTGCATCTGGATCCGGAAACCCGTGCGGCCGGGCGGGCGATGGCCCCGCAGATTCGTGCCGTCAGCCCCGAGCGGATCGCGGATGAACTCCGCAAGTTGCTCGTGCATCCACGGCGTGCGCGGGGCGGCGAATTGCTCCGCGACTTCGGGTTACTCGAACCGATCCTGCCGGAATTGCTGCCGACGTACGAAGCCGATCAGCGGGTGCTTGCGGCGTTGCCGAGTGCGTGTTCGTTCCCGCTCGCGTTCGCCACGATGCTCCGTTCGGTAGGCGTTCGCAAGGCTCGCACGATTGGCATTCGACTCAAATTTTCGAACGACGAACTGGCGCGAATCGTCTGGCTCGTTGGCCACCGCGAGGCGTTACGCGAAGCGGTAACGATGCCGAACCACCAACGCCAACCGTTGCTCATTCACGACGGCATCGACGAACTGCTGGCGTTGCATCGTGCCGAAGCGATGGCCGCAAATGCGGGGATCGCACACGTCGAATTTTGCGAACGAGTCTTACGCGATACTCCGCCGGAACTGTTGAACCCGTTACCACTGTTGACCGGCGACGATCTCATCGCCCTCGGCTGGCCGCCGGGCAAGCTATTCAAAATTGTGCTGGAAACCGTGCGAAATCGGCAACTCGATGGCGAACTGACGACGAGTGACGAGGTGATGTCCGTTGCGAATGCAATCAAACAAGCGGGACGATGAGCCGGTCCAGTACATCGAGCGTGCGTTCAGTGGCCCCTTGCTGATTTCGAACGAAAGTGCGTGCGGCTTCGCCCATCGTTTGACGGCGGGTCGCGTCTGCCAAAATCTCGCCGATCGCCACGGCCACCCCATTCGCATCGGGCACGATCATCGCGCCGTTCACTTCGACGAGACGTTTGGCGGCATCGCGGAAGTTCCAGATATGCGGCCCGAAAACGGTTGGTACTCCGTAGCCTGCGGGTTCGATCATACTCTGCCCGCCACGCTTTCCGTCGAGCGTACCGCCGACGTAGCCGACATCGGCCAACCCCCACGCGGCACCGAGTTCGCCGACCGAATCGAGCAAGAGTATCGGCGATGACACCGGGGTGACAATCCGGCTACGACGGTGGTATGTCAGTCCGGATCGATCCAGCAGTTCTGCCACGTATTCGAAGCGGTCCGGGTGCCGGGGTACGAGAATCAATCGCAAGTTCGGGAACCGCAGTTGCAGCGTGCGGAACGCTTCGAGCACGATCGCTTCTTCCGGCGCGTGCGTACTGCCTGCCACCCAGATTGTTTGCGTGTCGTCGATGGCCAACAATCGCCGCAGTTCGCGGCCCTTCGGCGTGTCGCGCTCGCCGCTGGCTCCGTCGTATTTCACCGAGCCGGTTACGGTTAATTTCGATACTTCGACGCCCAGTTGTGCAAATCGCGCCGCATACTCCTCGGCTTGCACCGCAATCGCACGCACGTGCCGGAACAGCATCCGTCGCGCTAGCCATGCGATGCGGCGATAGCGCCCGAAACTGCGCGGGCTGAGCCGGGCGTTTACCACCGCCACGGGGATGTTATGCGCGTGAGCGATCCGCACGAAGTTCGGCCACATCTCGGCTTCGGCGAGCACGATCAATGTGGGTTGCACCCGCGCGAGTGCTGTGCGGACCGCCCACGTGAAATCGAACGGCCACGCGATCACGGTGCAGTCGGCGAAGCGGTTTTGCGCCTCGGATAGCCCCGTGTCGGTCGTGCTCGAAACGACGATCTGCCAGTCCGGGTGGCGTTTGCGAAATGCGGCGACGAGCGTGACGAGCAAATGAATCTCGCCGACGCTGACGCCGTGAAACCACGCGACGGGTGCCGAAGATTTGATAATCGTCACACGGCCGAGTAACTTCGCCACCACGTTCTGGCGGTAACGCCCCGTCCGCCACGATCGCCAAACGAGCCACGGTGACAGCAGCGCGAAGATCGAAAGGTACAACAAATTCAGCAACATGGGGAGCGATCCATCGAGTTTTCCTCAAGTTGCGCGCAAGAAAGCGTCGGGAGTGCGGTTTCCTATTGTGGAGAGCCTTCCGGTTCTCCTGTCACCATGAGGTATCTGCGATGCGTCTCCATCAGATTGCGGTCGGCACGATTGCGGCGGTCAGCATGATCGCCCTCAGCCAGTCCACGGCATCGGCACAGGTTTACGTGCAAACCGGTCCGCCAATTGTCGTCACACAGTCTTACGGCGGCGGTTATTACCAGCCGTACTATTCGACCCCGTATTACGGGCCGCGCTACGTCACCCCGTTCAACGCGTATGGCGTTCCGACGTATGGTTACCGTAACGCGAACTACGGTTATCGCCCCGCGTACGGCCTGAGCTATGGCAGTTACGGCCCCGGTTTCGGCTACAACCGCGGCTATTACTCGCGCCCCGGCGTCTCGTTCGGCTTCAACTTCCGGTAAGCGACTTATGCGATCGCGTCTTTCCACTTCTTGACTCGCAACGGATCGATTTCGCCGTCGCGCAGGCCGGCCATGCAGACGGCTCCGCGGACGGCGTACCACGTGGGTTTCACGGCCTTCAACGCCTTCAGGTTTTCGAACTTCAACGAGCCGCCGATGGCAACGGGGACGCCAGCGGCTTGCAGTGTCGTGACCAGTTCGCTGATCTCGTCCACATCGAGAAAGTTGAGCAAGTTCTTGCTGTCTTTCACGTACGTATCGAGCAAAAATGCCTTAAAACGGAACCGTTTGGCGAACTTTGCGACTTCGTCGGGCGGTACCGATTTCGCGCGTTGCCAGTCGGCATAGGCGACGGCGACCACTTCCGGGCCGCGGCGCACTTGGCGACGCACATCGAGCAAATCTTCGCCCCAACCGGGCGTGTGCGTGTATCCCGCGAGGCCCCACTTAATGTAATCGAGCTTGAGCTGAAGGTGCCAGTGTGCTTCGGTGAGGATCGCGGGGTGCCATTCGCCGAACGCGGCACTGACGGGCACCTGCCCGGCCACGGCATCGACGACGGCGGCCACGACTTCGGCTTCAGCCATGCCGAGCGCGCCTTTCGAGGGTTCTTTAATATCGATGAGATCAGCGCCGGCCGCGATGGCGGCGAGCGCTTCCTCGGCATTCCGAACGCTGACGAGTAACTGGTTGCTTCCGT
>JAYSYI010000655.1:0-2823 GCA_043727665.1 Limnoglobus sp.
AGCCCGCCCATCGTGTAGTGTAGAGCGGGGTAAATTCGCATCGGGCGCTCGTAGCCGTTCTCGCCGGTGATGCGTCGATACATATCGAAGAGATTGCCGTACTTTTCTTCGATCTTGTGCTGACCTTGTTTCTGAATCGCTGCGCCGAAGTCGAGGTATACGCCACGCCCGCCGGGGCCGACGCCCTTGCCGTCGTCGCAGGAACGCTTCGCTGCGCGGCTGGACACATCGCGTGGTGCAAGGTTGCCGAAGCTCGGGTAAAGCCGTTCGAGAATGTAATCGCGTTCGCCTTCGGCAATCTGCGAAGGATGCTTCGCGATATCGCTGTTGTTCTTCGGTACCCAGATACGGCCATCGTTCCGAAGCGATTCGCTCATCAGCGTTAGTTTCGACTGGTGATCGCCGGCCACGGGAATACAGGTCGGATGGATCTGCGTGTAGCATGGGTTCGCGAATGCCGCACCGCGCCGGTGGGCACGATACGTGGCGGTCACGTTGCAACCGATCGCGTTCGTGCTCAGATAAAAGGCGTTCGAGTAACCGCCGCTCGCCAGCACCACGGCGTCGGCGGCGTACGACTTGATCTCGCCAGTCTGCAAGTTGCGAACGACGATCCCCTTCGCGCGGCCATCGACAACGACGAGATCGAGCATCTCGGTTCGCGGGAACATTTTCACGTTCCCTTGTGAAATCTGCCGCGAAAGCGCTTGATACGCACCGAGGAGAAGTTGCTGCCCCGTCTGCCCGCGACAATAGAACGTGCGCTGAAGTTGTGCACCACCGAAGCTGCGTGTATCGAGCGACCCGCCATATTCCCGCGCGAACGGCACACCCTGTGCCACACATTGATCGATGATGTTCACCGACACTTCCGCGAGGCGGTGGACGTTCGATTCGCGTGCTCGGAAGTCGCCGCCCTTGATCGTGTCGTAGAAGAGCCGCCAGACGCTGTCACCGTCGTTGCGGTAGTTTTTCGCGGCATTAATGCCGCCCTGTGCCGCAATACTGTGCGCCCGACGTGGGGAATCCTGAAAGCAAAATGTCTGGACGTTATACCCAAGTTCGGCAAGCGTCGCCGACGCGCTCGCTCCAGCCAAGCCGGTGCCGACCACCAGCACGGTATACTTCCGCTTGTTCGCGGGGTTGATGAGGCTCATCTTCTTTTTGAAGTTCGTCCACTTTTCCGGCACCGGACCGGACGGGATTTTGGAATCGAGTGCGAGCATGGCGATAGTATCCGGTTGGAGCAAAGTTCCCAAAATGACGGCAAACGGCGTTACTTTACCGTGCCCGTCCAGATCGCGAGAACGATGGCGAGATTCCCGATGAGCACGGTTCCGGCGATGCCGTAACCGATCATCTTGACCACTTGCGTAAACCGGCGATTCACCAGACCCAGCGTCTGGAACACACTCGGAATGCCGTGACTAAGATGCACAAATAACAGCACGTTCGCGATGAGGTAAATCGCACTGATCCACCACGTGCTAAACCCAGCGATCAACATCGCATAAACGTCGTGATGGCCCTTCGCGTCCCGTAATGTCAGGTAATTGACGGTCGAACCATCGAGTGCGGTGACATCGTGAACGAGCGCAAACGTGTAATGTGCCAAGTGGAAAATTACGAATGCGCCGATTACGAGTCCGGTTTGCAACATCGTTTTGGATGCCGGGTTCGCCTGTGCGGATCGCTGGTAATAATACCCGATCGGGCGAGCGGCTTTCGTCTGATACTTTAACCGCAAAGCGAGTGTCAGGTGCAACGCGAAGATGCCGAGTAATCCGGCACGTGCGATCCAGATTAGCGCGCCGAGATCGTGTTTGAGGAAATTCGCGTAGGCGTTAATGCTCTCGGGGCCGCTGAACAGCTTCAGGTTCCCGATCATGTGGAACAGCACGAATCCAACCAGACCGCTGCCGGTCAAGGCGACGAGCACTTTCTGCCCGACGGTCGTGTTGAGGTAAGTATCCGCCCATGCGGTTGCCCCCTTCCCAGCTTCGGAAACCGAGGGGCCTTTGGGGTTGATTGCAGAAGTTGACGACATTTTCACGCTGGAAGTTAGACGCGGCGAGTAGTTACTCACATCATATGCGGTTTGAGGCAGTTTCGACCAGCAAGAGTTAAAGGGCTAGCGAATTTTTGCTTCCGAATCATGAGGCGGACGTAACGATTCGATTGGACCAGACTCGAGTAGACTATGTTATTCGAAACTTCAACAAATTATTCCGGAATTTTGGTTGAAGTGATCGACGCAGTCCGTTACGATCTTTCAAAGTGAGACTTGGACAGTCTCCTTCTGAATGGTGAAAGGATTCCCCAGACGCCCTTTTCACGACCATTCTCGGATTTTTTTCGTCGATAGCGCCTCGCCCGGAAGGAGTACCGCGATGACTGCCTTACTGTCGATGCCTCGTTCGCGAACGCAGACGGCTCTGAGTACGAGTTCGCAACCCGAATTGCGCCAGCTGAGCACCATCGAATCCGATGATGCCATTCACATTACCGGTCGGGTGTCGTGCTTCTATATGAAGCAGATGGCATTCGAAACGGTGAAGCACGTCAGCGGTGACTGCCGTGTGTTCTGTTCGGTAGAAGTCGACGAATAACTCGTCTGACCGAAAGGATCGAGTATTTTCTCGTCACTACAAATCGTCATCATGAGCGTTGCCGCCGCAATCGCGTACGGCATTGCTCACGATCAAATCACCGTTCGCATCTGCCTCGAATATTTCACGATCGGACACTCAAAAGTGTTCCCGACTTAGGCACATGATCGGTGCGAGGTCGATTGTCGATGTCATGGCTGCTCCTGTCGGTGAC
>JAYSYI010000656.1:0-2820 GCA_043727665.1 Limnoglobus sp.
ATCATCGTCGCCGTGTTGCTCGCGACGTTCCTTGCGTTCTGGAATGAGTATCGTGCGAACAAGGAATTCGACATACTCAACAAGTCGAACGACGATGTCGCGGTGAAGGTGATTCGCAACGGAACGTACACGCAGATCGCACGTCGCGACGTCGTCGTTGGCGACTATGTATTCGTCGAAGTCGGCGAGGAAATTCCAGCCGATGGCCGACTAATCGAAGCCGTCGGATTGCTGATTAACGAGTCGAAACTGACCGGCGAAGCCCACCCCGTGAAGAAGCAAGTCGGCGGGCCGAAAGCCGAAGGGGCCGCGTATGGCCCCGGCGAAATGCGTCGCGGAACCACCGTCGTCGATGGCTACGCACTCGTCGAAATTTCCGCCGTCGGCGATGGCAGCGAGATCGGCAAGACACTTCGCGAAGCGACAGAAGACACGGGCGAAATTTCGCCGTTGAACCGCCAACTCGGCGCGCTCAGCAAGGTCATCGGTGTCGTCGGCTTCGGCGTGGCGGTGGTTACGTTTGCGGCTCTCGTGGGCCGCGGTGCGATCACCGGCGAACTCGTTCGCAAGGGGTTGCCCGCCGGCACGGTGGCGGCCCCGCTCGCTGCCGGCGAGTGGTTGTTTATCGGCACGCTGCTCCTCGGTGTCGCCGTTGCGTTGGTCAAAGTCTGGTTGCCAATCGTGCTCGATGGTTTGGAACTCGTTAGTATCGAAGCATCAATGCCGACGTTCCTGGAAGGTGCGAAGTCGTGGCTGAAAACGATCCTCGCGGGCGGCTTACTTTTCGCCGCGCTGTTAGCCGCCAGTATCGCGTGCAACCTGATTCCCTCGTCGCCTGCGGAGTGGCTGCGGTCGAGCGTGGGCAAGGCACTGCTCGGGTACTTTATGATCGCCGTCACGATCATCGTCGTCGCCGTCCCGGAAGGACTGGCGATGAGCGTCACGCTGAGCCTGGCATACTCGATGCGGAAAATGACCGCGAGTAATAACCTCGTTCGGCGGATGGATGCGTGCGAGACGATCGGCGCGGCCACCGTGATTTGTTCGGACAAAACCGGCACGTTGACGATGAACGAAATGCGCGTGGTCGAAGGCCGATTCGCCGGCACGAGTGCGACGAGTCTGCCTGCGGATTCTGCGCTGAAATCGCTAATTTGCGAGGCGATTTCCGCGAACACGACGGCGCACCTGAGCCGCGACCCCGGCGAACCGGTGAAGCCCGTTGGCAACCCCACGGAAGGCGCACTGCTACTTTGGCTCGATGCGAACGGCGAAGAGTACATCGTCGCGCGGAAGGGCTTCGCGGTGCGAACGCAGTGGACGTTTTCGACCGAGCGCAAGTTCATGGGCACGCTCGGTACGAACGGCACGTTGCATATTAAAGGCGCACCGGAGATCGTGCTCGATCGCTGCGATCGCATTCATACTGCGAACGGGCCGACCGCACTCACGACCTTCGACCGCAGCGCTGTTGTTGCGGCACTTCGAGTCGATCAGGGCCGGGGAATGCGCACGCTCGGGTTGGCGTATCGGCCCCACGCACACGCCGAGGGCAGCGCGCTCGAAGATGTGGCCAACGGGCTGATTTGGCTCGGGTCGGTCGCGATTGCGGACCCCGTGCGAACCGAAGTTCCCGCTGCGGTGGCGGCGTGCCGCGCGGCGGGCGTTGAAGTGAAAATGGTCACCGGCGACAACGCGGAAACCGCCCGCGAGATCGCCCGCCAGATTGGCTTGTGGGTACAGACCGACCCCGCATCGGCGGAGCTGACCGGCGCGGAGTTCGCGGCACTTTCCGACGATGCCGCCGCCGACGCGGCGGAAAAGGTCAAGGTGCTTTCGCGTGCGCGCCCGGCCGACAAACTGAGGCTCGTGAGCTTGCTGAAAAGCCGCGGGCAGGTCGTTGCCGTCACCGGCGATGGCGTCAACGATGGCCCGGCGCTGAATTACGCCGATGTCGGTTTGGCGATGGGCAAATCCGGCACGGCCGTGGCCAAGGAAGCGAGCGACATCATTTTGCTCGACGACTCGTTCACGAGCATCACGACCGCGATCCGCTGGGGCCGGGCACTTTACGAGAACATCCAGCGATTCATTTTGTTCCAACTGACGATCAACGTCGCGGCGCTCGGGTTGGCCGTGCTCGGACCGTTCATCGGCTTCGAGTTGCCGCTAACGGTCATGCAGATGCTGTGGGTGAACCTCATCATGGACACGTTCGCCGCACTCGCACTGGCCACCGAACCGCCGAACCCGGCGGTGATGTCGCGGCCACCGCGCCGCCCCGATGCGTTCATCGTAACCCGTGCGATGGCGATCTCGATCTTCGGCATTGGCGCGATCTTCCTTGGGCTGCTCGTCGCGCTAACGATGTACTTACTTTCGAGCGGCGAACTGGCAAATCCGGATGCGGCGAGCCAAGGCGGCACCGTGCTGTTCACGGTGTTCGTGCTGTTGCAATTCTGGAATTTGTTCAACGCAAAGTGCATGAACCGCACCGGCTCGGTGTTCCCCACGCTCGGTAACAACCCGAGTTTCTTACTAATCGCCGCCGCCATTTTCGCCGGGCAAGTGCTGATCGTCCAGTTCGGTGGCAGTGTCTTCCGTACCGTGCCGCTGACGCTGAACGAGTGGCTAATCCTCACCGCGATCACGTCAGTGGTACTTTGGATCGGCGAAGGATGGCGGCTTCGCGCGTCGCTTTATTCGCGTGCATCGACCGCATGAATCGTGTTGTGAATCACGCCAGTGATGGCACGGCCATCGAACCCTTTCAAACGATACTTGATCTCCATACTCCAGGTCGGGGCGAGGTCGGTGATG
>JAYSYI010000657.1:0-2815 GCA_043727665.1 Limnoglobus sp.
CTCGCGGAGGAGCCGTTGGCCTTTCTCGAACTTTGGTTGCACGATCTCGATTTGGGCTTTGAGCAAAGTGAAACGGTTAATCGCGTCGGCATCGGCGCGTTTGACATCGAGCGTGCGAACCGCATTGTCGGCCGCGAGGTACCGACCGGAGCGGATCGCCAATTCGAGTTCGTCGACGATCATCTTCGATTCCGCGTTGCCGATCTCGATTTGCAACTTGTCGAGCCTGGCGGCCTGTTCTTTCGGCCATTCGCCGGGGATCGCTTTCTTCGCGGCTTCGATCTCGCTTTTCGCAAAGTCGATGTACCCCGCACTCTTCATGAACGTGGCGATATCGAGCCGCTTGCCCGCATCGGGAACGCCGTCTTTTTCTTCGAGGCTCGGGTGCGTCGATAGCATTTTGCGGAGGAATTGCGGCGAATATTCGCGCGTGTCGAAATACGGGTACCAGCGGTGGCTCGTCGATGCGATGGCGATCCGCTTCGGGCTGATCGACGCGATCACCTGCGAGATGATCTGGAAGTTGCCGCCGCCGGTTTTAACATCGATATTTCGCTTCCAATTTTTGTCGTAATCGCCTGCCGTGAAGTTGCCGAATGGCAACGGGTTGCCACTCTTGAGGCGTACTTCGCGATTGTATTCCTTATTCTCCGGGTCGCCTTTGACGTTGTCGATCGCCTTACCGATTTGCTTCTGGTGCAGGCTAAAAATGATCCACTTTGCACCATCCTCGATGATATCGAACCCCTTCGCGGCCGGGATGTTGACCGAGATGCCGTTCTCGCCGTCGTTGATTGTTTTTTGTTCTTTGAAACGCCGTCCTTGGATCGTGAAACCATCCTTAAAGATGACGACATCGACCGCCGACGCCGTCGTCGCCGCAACGGCCAGCACGCCAAACGCCATCGCTGCTAGCAATCGACGCGGTAACCTGCGTGTCGTATTCTCGGTCGTCATGTGCGATTCCTTTCCGGTTCCGTCACCGTGGGTGAACCCCGATTATTGCAGACGGTTCCAACAATCTTTCATCGAATCCGTTGCGTTTCCAACTGAACGTCGCGAATAATTTCATTCTCGATTTGTGTTGGAGCCTTTGGTGATTAAACTACAAACGCGACAATCGACATAATGTTGGAGACGAGTATGCCCATTCAGTTTCGTTGCCCGGCCTGCGAACGAACACTCTCGATCGCCCGCCGCAAGGCCGGAACATCAGTGAAGTGCCCGCAATGTGCCGCGATGGTGATGGTGCCCGCAATGGCAGGCGTCGCGATTGAATCGAGCGAACCGGTGAGCCAGAAACGTCTGACCGTCATCCAACCGGAAATCGTCAACACGTCGAACCAATCATCCGCCAAAGTCAAATCGCGAGCGAATGCGAAAAGTTCAGCCAGCGAGAAAGTGGATTCGATGCCCCTATTCGAAAGGCCCGATTTCGAGTCGCTGTTGAACCCCGCGTTGGCGCAGGCAAAGAACGAATCGCAGCACAAACCCCGTCCTGCAGAAAATTACGCACCCGCGCCGATCGCGCCAGTTGCGCCACCCAGCGAACCCGAGACGCCTGTGCCGGTTGTTGTCGATAATCACCTCATCATGTCCCGGCGAAAACTCGCGATGATCGCAACAGCGATTGCCGTACTGATCGGCATTTCGTTCGTCGCCGGTTACTTCCTTGCGTCGGCCACGCTTCCGCCGAAAAAGCCCGCGAACACGGAAACGGTTACGCAGTAGCCACGCGCATTCCGTCGCTTCGTAGAATGATGCGGAGTGAATTTACATAGCAAATAGGGGCGGACACTTTGCTCACCGCACGCGGTTTGTGGGGCTTGATCGTTGCCGGTGTGGTGACGCTGGTCGGGCTGACGACGGTCGGCGTCGAGCATCCGATCGTTGCGATCCTCGGTATCACGCTGCTCGTTTGGTATCTCGTCGAGGGTTTGCTGTTCACGCTTCGCTTTCGCTCCACGCTCGGCAAGATCGACATCGTGCGAGAAATCTTGCAAAACGACCGTATCGTTTCGAACGCCTGGTCCGGGATTGCGTGTACCGTCCGCGTGACGGTGACGAACCGTGGCAAAGCAATATGGCCCCTGGCGATTGTGATGGATCGCACGCCGGAAGCACGCAAGATTCACGGTGGCTATACCGAGCAAACCGTCGAATTTATCCCAAACGTTCCGGTCGTGCTCGAATACCAACTCAAGTCGTCTGGGCCGGGCATCTACCGTTTCGAAGGCGTAGAAATTCGCGTGGCGGACCTCGCGGGGTTGTTTTACAAGCGAATCTTTCTGCGCCGCCCCGTCGACATTTTCATTCTGCCGCCACTTACCGATAGTGAAGGGAAACAGCGTGCAGACAAGCGCTTCAACACGTTGCCTCCGCCGGGTATCCATCGACTGCGAAGGCCGGGAAGTGGCAGCGAACTGCTGGACTTGCGCGATTACATCGCGGGCGATCCACCGAAGATGATCGCGTGGAAGGCATCCGCCAAGAAGGACAAGCTCATCACGAAGGAACTCGAGAGCGACATTCCCGTTCGCTGTACGTTGTTCCTCGATACCTCGCAAGCGATGCGACTCGGCCCCGTTAGTGAGACGCCACTTTGCCGCCTCTCGGAGGTCGCATCGAGCATCGCCCAAGCCGCCGCCGCAAACCGCGATCTCGTCGGCTTGACGCTATTCGACGAAGCAAAATTCGACGTGTTGCCCGCCGCACGGAACACCGTCCACACGATCCGGCTCCTGAGCAAACTCGCGGAAGCTTCGTCCCAGCGACCCGACCCCGGTGGGCAAGAGGTGAAGCCGATCGTCCGCAT
>JAYSYI010000658.1:0-2812 GCA_043727665.1 Limnoglobus sp.
TTTCAGGTTGTTCGTACATTTGGCACGTGCGGCCGCTTCGCGGACTTTTTGCACGGCGGGGAGTAGCAGTCCGATCAAGATTGCGATGATCGCAATCACCACGAGCAGTTCGATCAGCGTGAAACCGCGTCGCGGTCCGCCGATCCGATTAGAAGAACGCATGATAGAGGCTCCGAAAAGCGAAGAATGATGACAACGAAAGAGATGATCCGCGTTGTCGCCAGGTGGGACACTCTGGCTGGCTTAAGTTTACTTTCCGTATGTAATACTTAGCAAGAGAAATCCAGGACATTCGTTCGAATTTCATTTGGCCGCAGGCGAGTTTTCCGTGAGGGACCACATGCAGTCGGCCGCGAAGGGCCGTTCCCAGACTTGCGTTTTGCCGTAACACCAACTGATTTGCACACGGTCTACAACTTCGGCGGCACCGAGGCCGAAGTGGATTTCGCTGCCGTTCTGCGACAAATAGCCACCGCACGACAGATACCGCGTCTGCGATTGTCCGCCCGCAACGATGGTGACTTTGCTGCCGACGAGCGATCGATGGCTATCGGACCGCAACTGTAGCCTGATGCTGTGCTTTTTGCTCGTTCCCCGGTTGTGGAGGATCGCAATCGGCTCATTAACGTGGCTTACCACGACATCGGGCCAACCATCGTTGTCGAGATCGCCGACGGCCAGACCGCGCCCGCGATGGAGCGAACGGAAGTATAGGCCACCTTCCTTCGTCACTTCGACCAATTTTCGGCGGCTGTCGACTTCGGCGTTTTGCATCAGAACCGGATTCTGCGCCAAGGTTGCACCTTCGGGATGACGCAGAACGTGGCCATTCGCGATGACGACATCGTCCCAACCGTCGTTGTCGAAGTCGGCGAAGGCCACGCCGAAGCCGACGTATTTCTGCCCGAGCTTCGCCAGCCCCGCGCGGTGCGTTTGATATTGGAAACGGTTTTTGCCGAGATTCTGGTACAGCGCGTGCCATTCATTTTGGAAGTTCGTTACCAAAATCGATGCGAAGCCCGAGCGATCCCAATCGCTGACCGCGATACCCATGCTGCCGTTGACGTGGCCCGTTTCGTCGACGCTGACGCCTTGGTCTTGGCCACATTCGAGCAGTTTTCCGTCGGGTGAATTGATGTAGAGATGGTTCGCGCTCGCATCGTTCGCCACGTAAATATCGGGTCGCCCGTCGCCGTTGAAATCGGCAATGACTACGCCGAGACCTTTGCCATCGGCTTTGAGGTGCTGAGCATCGGAAACATCGACGAATGTGCCTTTGCCAGTGTTTCGAAACAAATACGGGCGAGCGGCTTGGTAAGCGTGGGGGGAACAGACATCGGCTGGCACGTTTGTCCGCGAGCAGGTTTTGTGCTTCGCGAATGACCAATCGAGGTACTGGCAGACGAACAATTCGGGGAAGCCATCGCCATCGAGATCGCCGAACGCTGCGGATGTGCCCCAGGGTAGATTCTCGGGAATGCCCGATTCGCGCGTCACTTCGCGGAAGCCGCGGCCGGTTGCGGTCGGGATGTTCTGATATAGCGCAACGCGACCGTAACCGGTCACGAAAAGATCGGGCCAGCCATCGCAGTTGAAGTCGCCGACGGCCACGCCGTGCGAGTAAAAGAGCGGTGTGTTTAGCCCCACGGCCGCGGTCACATCTTCGAATTTCCCGTTGCCAAGGTTGCGGTAGAGCTTGTTGGGCAAGCCCCGGATCGCGGGTGGATTGCCCTCGAAGTACCCGCCGCCCGTCGCGAAAATATCGAGCCGCCCATCGCCATCGAAATCGAACAGCGCCACGCCGCCGCCCAGCGATTCCAGGATCGTATAGTAGTCGGCGTCCTCGCCGTTTTTGTATGTGAAATCGATGCCCGAATCGGCTGTGCGATCTTCGAACCAGTCGCGATCCGATTGCACGACAAGATTCAGCGGCACCGGCACAATGGCCGGCGTAGAACTCGACGCGCAACCGATTGCCGCAAGTAGCAAAAGCGGGAAAATGATTCGTGCCATGGTCACTCGGGGACGGTGAGGTCGGTTCCCTTTTGCGGAGCGGGTAACAATCCAGCGGCGACTTTCTCGGTAATCCGCTTGAAGAGTTCCGCTTCGATGTCTTGAACTTGTTTCCTGAGCACCACCGCTTCCGGTCCGCGTCCGGTGGCCTGATACGCTTGCGCGAGAATCGTCATGGCAATTCGCGACTTGGTATCGAACGCCAAGACCTTTTGTGCATCGCGGATCGCTTCTTCATAGGCTTTCGAATCGAGGTGGAGTTTCGCCCGTTCGACGAGTGCGAGCGGATCGTTTGCATCGGCTTCGAGTAACGCTTTTAGCGGCTCGAATGCCCGATTCGTCTCGCCGAGATTGCGATAACACCGCGAAATTGCAAGTCGCGCTTCCCGCAGGTTCTGCTTCTTAGCTAATGCCGTTTGCCAGTGAACGAGTGCCGCATTTGGGTCGGAACTCGTCAGCAGTTCGCCGGACAGAATATGTGCTTCGATAAATTCGGGTGCCAATTCGAGTGCGGTTCGTGCCTCGGTTCGTGCCGAATCGAGATTGCCAATCGTACGGAAACAGTGGCCACGCCACACGTGCGCCTGGGCCTGGTCTGCGGCACTCGGCCCCGTTGCGAGCCAGCGTTCGGTGCTATCTAGCGTACCGACGATGTGCCCCGCCTTCAGATATCCTTGCGACATCGCTTCGAAGACGTACGGCACTTCCGGGTGCGTCGGGTTCTTCTCGCAGAACCGCAGGCCGCCCATGAACTGGCCGAGTTCGCCGCGTTGGATTCCGGAAAGGATTCGCTCGATTG
>JAYSYI010000659.1:0-8611 GCA_043727665.1 Limnoglobus sp.
GAGGAAGGCAATGGCACCCCGTTTGGATGGAAGATAGGAAACAATCCGGTCCACGGCACCATTAAAGGGGTGTCGCGGAGCGCGGGAACTGTTCAAAAAGATTGGGCTGTACTCAAATCAAACGCCTTGCCCGAAGATTTTTGCATTGCGGTGGTAGGCCATCGTGGCTGGAGCAACGACCCGGATTCGGCAGCGAGGTACACCTTGGCCGTGAGCGTGGAGATGGTGGGGAAAGAAATTCCTATCTACGAGCGACTTCGAGTCTCAGTCGAAAAGCTGAGGGTCGAAGTGGAAGCCGAAGTGGAAGCCGAAATCGAAGTGCTTGGGTAATATCACCTGGGTAAAATCGTCACTATGTGCCTAGAGTTCAAGGCCTTGGGAGCGTCAATCGCTCCCCGGCCCAAGCTGACACGCCAGTCGACACGCCGGAAATCGATGTCGTTGTAAACTGTTGATTGCGAATGAGTTGCGGAAAGTTAGATTCGGTTTGCAAAACCGTCACCCCCGGTTCGAATCCGGGAGGGGCCTCTTTCTTGTTGACCAGCTTGAGAAACGCGCTCGCGTTTAACCTCAAGAGCTAACTCGGCTCGAAACAAAATTACATATCATTTACCGCGGCATATTGCACGAACAGAGCCTGAAATTAACTTCGCACATGATCTGGAAAATGAACCAGCTTTCGCAGGAACTGCTGCGTCCGCGAGCGAAGTTCAAACGAACTCTTCGATAACCCCTCCGCGTAGATCTGCCTCCTCAGGTCGTTGTTCAAATACTCGTCCGTCCGGTTCGTTCGCCGGGTAACGCGTCGAGTCCGCCGGGTGTAGGCCGAGCGCCAGCGACTGACGGTCTCGCAACAGACGCCGAGGAGTTCGCCGAGGTCGGCCTCGGAGTATCCGAGTTCGCGACCATGCAAGGCGAGAAGGCGGAATGCCTGCAAAGTCCCGTCGGAGAGTTGGCGGGAATCGGGCAGTGTGATGGCCATGTAGTATTCCAGGAAAATGACGTCCTCCTATTACCTTGGCTCGAAAGTCTCACACTGAGGATTCGCTAATAAACAATCAATTCCAGTACGAATCGTCCGCATCAATGTCGGTATCTCAAGCCAAGGTTATAATAATTTTGCAGTTATTACATTTTAGTTTGCAAACACTTTGAATTAGCATGTAAGAATTTTGTCTTTTGCAACATCGCTCATATAGCGACAAAACTATTGTCGAAAATTCGATGGAATGTCCAACATCACATCAATTGCGGGCGTGCCTGCATTCCGACTGCGGCAAGCACGAGTTTCATTGTTTGGGCTGTTTCGCGACGGGCACGAATCGCGCCTTGGCGGAGGATCTCCTCGACTGTAACGGGGTCGGCTGCGAGTTGCTTGCGCTTCAATCGGGCCTGTACGAATTCCGTGTCTATCTTCGCAAGTAACAGTTTCTTGGCGTCGCCAAAGCCGAACGCCCTGCCCTTTCGGCTCTCGGCGTCGATTAGCGGATTGCGATATTGCTCCGCGAGTTTCGCTAGTTCTTCGCCGGTCGCGAACAGTTTATACAACGCGAACACGTTGCACGTGTCGGGGGTTTTCGGCGCGTCGAGTGGCGTCGAATCGGTGAGGATGCCCATCACCGTCGCTTGCAGGGCTTTGCCTTCCGCGAAGATATCGATGGTGTTGCCGTACGATTTGCTCATCTTGCGGCCGTCGGTACCGGGCACCACGGCGGCTTCGGCGAGGTGGCAATCGGGTTCGGGGAACACCTCGCCATACGCATGGTTGAAGTATCCCGCAATGTCGCGTGTCATCTCGAGGTGCTGGACTTGATCGCGGCCGACCGGCACTCGGTTCGAACGCACGATGAGGATGTCCGCGGCCATTAATATCGGGTATGTGAACAAACCGACGGTCGGGCTGATGCCGTTCGCGATTTTATCCTTGTACGAGTGCGCGCGTTCGAGTAAGCCCATGCCGCTGACGGTCGAGAGAATCCACGCGAGTTCGCACACTTCGGGAATATCCGACTGCCGGTAGAACACCGCCTTCTCGGGATCGAGGCCGAGCGCGAGATAATCGAGTGCCACATCGCGGACGTTTTCGCTGAGAATTTCGCGTGCGGTTTTCGGCGTGCGGTTGTTGTTCCGCGCGTCTTCAGCCTCTTTCGCCTCGGCTTCCTTGAGCGTCGTCAATGCATGATAATCGGCGATGAAGTAGAAGGCGTTACCGCTTTCCTGGAGTGCGATGTGTTGGCGAATCGCACCAAAGTAATTGCCGATGTGCAGCTTGCCCGATGGCTGAACGCCGCTGAGTATCCGAAGGTTCGCTGTTGGGGGCATGACACTCTCGATCGATCAGGCTGGGCTTTCGCACAAATCACGACACGGTTACAGTAGCGATGGTTCATTCCCGTTCCAGTTATTCAGCCGAAGCACAGGTATGGAAACCGACACGATTACCGAAGTGATTGCCGACACACGCACGATTTCCGACCTCGAAAAGCAGGACGAAATTCTGCTCGACTCGCTGAAACTCGCGCTGACTTCGGCGAGCGATCATCGGCTGTTTCGCTGGGGCAAACTCTCCGGATTGTTCCCGAGCCGCACGGGCGCATCGGGTGCGGCGGCCACGTTTGCTGTGAAGAATGGCTTGCTCGAGACGGTTCGCACGGAGAATCGCGGGAAGCTCGTCGTCGAGTGGGTGCGGGCGATGCCCAAGGCGGTCGAGTACGTTCACGAACGCGATTCGCCGAAGGCGGTGTTGCGGGAACTGCAGTCGGTGATTGGGGAGACGCGCGAAGGCGTGCCGGTCTGGATGGCGATGGCTCGCGACGAAACCGCACAACTAGCGCTACGGTTCGAGCATCATTCGCGAGACATGATGAAGCGGCTCGATGGCCTTGCGGAGCGCGTCGAAGCGGCCATCCGGCGGGCGGAAGCGGCGGTGCCGGTGATGGGCGAAACCGTCGCGAGTTCGGTGTCGTGGGGCGTGACGGCACTCGAATATTTGGACCGTCGCAAATCGAGCGGCGGAGCCGGTTGGTGTCGGCTATCCGAACTTTTTCACGCACTTCGCGAGAAAAACAGCGACCTCAGCGTCACCGGTTTCCACGATGGCATTCGCCGACTGTATGAAGCCAAAGCGATTCGGTTGTCGCCTCCCGCCGACCCGGAAAGCGTGCGCGAACCCGAGTACGCCGTCGTCATCGGCGGCATCGCGATGTGGGTCATCGGGCGTTAGAACGGCCAGCGTGCGCCGAGTGTGGCCTTTTGCAAGCCGCTGATTTCCAGTATGCCAGCCGCGCCGAGTTCCAGTAGGCGGTCGAGTTGCGTTCGTGTGAATGTCGATTCTTCGCCACTGCCTTGCAGTTCGATGAACTGGCCCTTGCCGGTCATCACGAGGTTCATGTCGACTTCGGCATCGCGATCTTCGACGTATTCCAGGTCGAGCCGCTCCTCGCCATCGACGATGCCGACGCTGATCGCGGCAAGACTATCTTTAATAATCTCATTAATTGGCGAATCGAGATCTTTCACCGAATGCAACGCATCGATCACGGCCACGAATGCGCCGTTGATGCTCGCCGTTCGCGTGCCGCCATCGGCGTCGAGGACATCGCAATCGACCCACAACGTGCGTTCGCCGAGCTTGGCGAGGTCGATCACTGCTCGCAAGCTCCGGCCGATTAGGCGTTGAATCTCGACACTTCGGCCATCGACTTTTCCCGCTTTGTCGCGTGCTTTCCGTGTATTCGTCGAACCCGGCAACATGCCGTATTCGGCAGTCATCCAGCCTTGGCCGCGTCCCTTCAGGAAATCGGGCACATCCTTCGCGATGCAACAGGTGCAAAGCACGACGGTTTTACCCATCTGTACGAGCACGCTACCAGGCGCGTTTCGGGTGTATTGCCGCTGAAACGTCAGCGGACGAAGTTGGTTCGGCTTGCGGTCATCGGGTCGTGGCATAGTCCGGTTTCAGATTGGTGGAAAGGCGGTAGGGAATATCGTCGGGGTTGAGTCCGCAACATTTGAAAACGATGTCTTGCGCGAAGTGGCCCGATCCCGATTCGATCAGCAGGCCGTCTTTCCAGAGTCCAACGACTGGCCCTTGCACGACATCCCGCAAACCGGGGATGCGTAAAGCGAAATCGTCGGGGGACTGAGCTTCTTGCATGTCAAAGACGCCCACCACAATTTCGGGTTTGTCGGCGGCGTGCTCGACTTCATCGAGCAACTTCATGTCGTAACCGGACCACGTCGCAACACCGATGAGCAAAAATGTGCCTATGGTGGGTATCGAACGATTTCGTGGCCAAAGTTCCAATACTGGCGAGTCGGCAACGACCGAAGGGAAAATCGCTGAGCGATCATCTGCGTAGATTTGCCCGAGGGGTGCAGGTGTTTCGTGGCGAAACAGTTTCAGGAATCGATTCATAATTTCTGCCATAAACAGAACCCCGACCCTGAAGGGGTCGCTCTATCAACCTATGGTGTAAGCATGGGATGCGGGAGATTCCACGCTCGAAAATCAGTCGTGGCGAGTCTTCGAGACGCGACGCATGCGCCACAACGCTAATGCGTGTCGCCCCCTCCCATGGTACCACCATGGGCTACGTGAGCGGTCCCTTCAGGACCGAAGAACAGAACCCGACTCTGAAGTACATCGACCGATTCTGCATCGGAACGCCCACGGACGACCGTCCCTAGGCTTTCGTGGTTTTTTACCCCACGAATACGCCGCCGTTGAAGCCGCTGATTGCGTCGAAGTCGAACTGGGCGGTCGGCGTGCCGCTGGTGGCGATGTTCTTCCCCAGGTAGCCCGTTATGCGGCTACCGGCCCCTGCGCCCGAACCGACCACGAGGTCGGCTTTCGTGTCGCCATCGAGGTCTTTCACGGCGACGCGGATACCGCCGCGACTGTTCGGATCGCCGCCGAAGAAGTTCGCGAGGTTCGTTTGCGTATTCGTCAGCAGACTCTTGCCGTCGAACGCTAGTACCCGTGGGCCGCCACCGGGTCCGCCACCCGCGATCAGGTCGGCGAAGCCGTCGCCGTTGATGTCGCCGGCGGTCACGAAGATGCCGTTACGGAGTGCCTGCTCGAAGGCGAAGAAGTCGCCGAAGATCTTGACGGGTGTGCCGCTGAGAGACTTGCCATTGAATCCCGCCACCCGTGGGCCGCCGCCGAAGCCGGCAACCACGATCAAGTCGGCGACGCCGTCGCGGGTCATGTCGGCGATGGCCGAGCGTGCGCCACCGCGGAAGTTCACGTCGTCGATACCGAAGAAACTCGTGACCTTCGGGAAGCTCACTGCCCCACTGTACACATCGACCCGTGGTCCGCCGCCTTCGTCCGGCGTGATCGCGAGGTCCGGAATCCCGTCGCCTGTGACATCGCCCGCCGAGACGTAGACGCCACCTTTGAACGTGGCTTCGAACGGTGCAACATCGAACAGCACCGCTTGCGTCTTGCCGTCGAGAATCTGAACCCGCGTCGCGATCCCTGGCCCCGTACCGATGATGAGGTCGGCGATGCCATCGCGGTTGAAGTCTGCGGTGGCCGTGCGAACGCCACCCGTGAACCCCGAGAACGGCGCGACGGTAAAGCGCACAGATTTATCCGCGTTGAATAGCGTCGCCGAACCACCACCGGCATCGGCACCGGCTCCGAATTGCGGCACGTTGACGAGCACTTCGCGCGAAGCGGCAATGACGGTAACGGTGAAGGTATCCGTACTCGTCAATCCACTGCCATCGGTGACGGTTAACGTGATCGTGGTCGTGCCAACGGCGAGCGGGGTGATGGTCACGGTGCGATTCGCTCCGCTGCCACCGAAACTGACACCCGCGTTCGAAACGACGGTCGTATTCGAAGACGTGGCCGTAATGATGAGCGCGGCCACTGCGGTCTCCGTGTCGCCAACGGTGAACGCGATTGGCCCGACAGCGGTACCGAGCGCCGTCGTCTGGTTCGTCACGTTGGAGATCGTCGGTGGCGTGTTCCCCACCGTCACATCGTCGTCGAGGATCGTAGCCGTGACGGCGTTCGGCGTGCCGGCGGTTCCATTGGTAATCGCGCCGAGGGTTACCGTTATCGTTTCATCAGGTTCGTCGATAACGTCGTTGACAGCTGTGAGAATAATCGTGCCGGTCAGTTGCCCGGCGGGGATGATGATCGCCGTGGCCGAAGCGGTAAAATCTCCCGCCGAGGCCGTACCACCGAGGATGACATTCACCGTGACCGCTTGTGACGAAACACCATTGAGCGTCGCAGTCACCGTGGCCACACCGCCCGCTTCGGCAATTGTGGCAGGCACGACGGTCAACGATACCGATGGTGCAAATTCGTCGTTCGTGATCGTTCCCGTGCCGGTGGCGGTCCCCAGCGTTGCATTGACGGCGGCTGTCAACCCGACCGTGAACGTCTCGTCGGTTTCGAAGTTCGTGTCGCCGTTCACTTGAACGGTCACCGTCTGCGAAACGACACCAGGGGCGAAGATCACGGTTCCGCTCGCCGGCGCATAGTCGTTGTCGAGGATCATCGCGGTTCCGTCGGCGGTCGCGTAGTTTACCGATACTTGTGCGGCGCTCGGGTTCGAGAGCGAAACGGTGAACGCGAATGTCGTCGTCCCGCTATTGCCCTCGGCCACCGTCACGCTGTTGATCGAAATCGTCGATGTGTCGTTGTCGAGAATCGTCGTCGATACGGTGTTCGTTACCCCCGCCGTGCCGTTGACGATGGTACCAAGCGTCACCGTTACGGTTTCGCTCGGTTCCGCGATGACGTCGTCGACTGCGGTGATTGTGACCGTGCCGGTCGTTTGACCGGCGAGGATGGTAATCGACTTCGCCGAGGCGGTGAAATCCGTTGCGACAGTCGTCCCGCCGAATGTCAGATTCACGGTCACGTCTTGGAAATACGGGTTACTGAGCGTGGCCGTGACCGTCGCCACACCAGCGACTTCCGTCACGGATGCGGGCGTTACACTGAGCGACACGCTCGGGGAATTCGGCGCGATGGTGAATCCACCGAAGTCATTCGCCCCATCGCCGACCGTACCGACCGACGCAGCCAAGCCCGTCGTGAGATCGATCGAGAAGAGATACGTGACGCCGCCGACTCGCATGACGGAGAGCGCGGTGTTGGCCGTACCGACGATGTCGAACCCCGATGCGTCCGTGCGGTCGAAACCGAGAGGGCCGATATCGGTCACGACTCCGCCATTCGGACTCGGCGCGCCATCGACACCGCCGATTCGCGCGAGACTGTCCGTGAAAGAATTGATCGCGAAGAGCGTCGTCGTGGTCGCGCCCGGTAGCGAGTTCGTGTACGCGATCGACTCGATGCTAGTAGTGATACCCGGATTCAAACTGGCGTCGTTAACCGGCGAATCGGCACGGAGGCCGTTATTCGGGTTGATGCGGAAATTCGCGTCCGCATCGTTGACGATGCGAATGCGGTCCACCGTCGGGTTGAAGTCCATGCCGATGAACGAACTGACCGGCAGACCGGTGATCGGCGCACCGACCGCCACCGCAGTGCCGGTAACCGGGTTGATGGTGTATAGCGTGAGGGCGTCGTTCGTAACGGGTGCGGCCACTCCGTAAAGCAGCCCATTCGCCGGTCGGAAATCGATAGCGCGAAGCGTATCGCCCGCAGCCAGCCCCGTCACGGCCGTCGTCGATTGAATCGCTCCCGGCGCGGTACTCGTGAACTGAACGAGCTTATTGACGTTTGCGGTTTGACCCACCGCTACGAGTGTGAACAATGGCACGATCGTCGCCGTAGCTCCCACTTCGACCGAGCCGATATCGACCGTTCCTCCGATGCGACGTGCGCCGAAACCGCGTTGGTCGGCGACGAGCGAATTGGCAGCAAGGTTGCTGCCCGCGTTGATCGCAGGGCTACCGCTAGCCGGCAGATGCGTCTTCGAAAACCCGCCATTGTTTGCTAACGGTCCGAGTAGTGGATCGGCCGTGCTGACAATCGTACCTGCGAAGCCATTCGTAACGCTGTTGATTCGGATGAGGTTCCCGCTGCCGCTCGAGACGATGGTTCCAGCACCCACCGTGGAACCATCGTAATCGCTCTCGGCGTTCACCGCTTGACCGAGGAGACTGTTTTGCAGCGAAACCGTCGCGGTAGCACCGTCGCCGATATTGTAGATACCGCGACCGAACTGTGCCGAGTTGTTTGTGAAGGTGCTGTTGACGACGGAAACGGTGCCATTCCGGTTTGCGAAACCGCCACCGTTGCTCGTGCCTACGGCACTGGCCGCAGCACTGCCACCGGAAAGCCCGCCGAACCCACCGACGGCGGCATTCCCCGAAAAGGTGCTGTTCGAGACGACGATGGTGCCGCCGTTGTTGAAGAGGGCACCCCCCTGCCCCGCGCCGCCACCACCGCCGCCTGAGCCACGGGTTGCGAGTGCCGAGCCGCCCGCACCGCCGCCGAAACCGGCTGTGCCACCCGCTTGTGCGACCGCGACGGAATTACTGCCGCCGCCGCCGCCACCGCCGTAGCCACCGAGTCCTCCCGCATTATCGCTGCCCCCACCACCGCCGCCCCCACCGAAGCCACCAGCTCCACCCACATTTGGTGTTGCATCGCTGTTCTCGCCACCGCCACCCC
>JAYSYI010000660.1:0-2808 GCA_043727665.1 Limnoglobus sp.
ACTTTGGACGACAACCGCGAATAAGATAGTTCCGTGCAACCTTCGTTCCTGTTACGCAGCACGAAAATCATGATCCGACTGCAACGTTTACCCGTGTGCTTGGTGGCTTGTTTCGTACTCGCATCGGTGGCTGCTGCCGATGAACCTGTCGTTTTGGCAGAAGCGTTTGCGGTGGGCAGCGAGTATCGCGTCGATATTCGCGTCGATATCAGCGGGCGAATGACGATCCCTAACAAAGATGGTAAGCCACAACTCGTTACGGTCGTCGGTAAGAGCATCCTCAATTACGACGAACGCGTTCTACCGAGCGATGAACCGGGCACGGAGAAAGTCTTGCGGGCGTATCGCGACGTTCAGTTCGCCCGCACCATCGGTATCAGTGGCGACCGCGAACAGCGTGCGGACATTCGCAAAGACGTTCGGCGAATGGTCGTGATTCGCAAAACGCTACCGAATCGTTCGGCGGTGAAGTCGCCGTTCTCGCCCGATGGCCCGCTCATGTGGAGCGAAATCGACATCGTGCGTTCCGATCTCTTCTCCGCAGCGCTCGTCCCTGCGATTCTCTCCGAGAAAGCCGTCAAAGTCGGCGACAAATGGCAAGTCTCACCTGCCGCCGTGAGCGAACTCACCGATATGGAGAAATTCGACGAAGGCGGGTTCGCGGTAAAATTCGTCGCGTTCGCAAATGTCAACCAACGCTTACTCGCACGGCTCGCACTTTCTGGCACCGTAAAAGGCATCGATGAACACGGCCCATGTCGGCACACCATCGAAGGCACCGCGTACTTCGACATCGAAGCCAAACGATTGTCGTATTTGTCGATCACCGGCAGTCACGAACTGTTGGATGGTAACGGTAAAACCGCAGGACGCGTCGAAGGTCAACTGACGATGACGCGATCCGCAAGCCGAAATGCGGTCGAACTTTCCGATGATGCGATCAAAACGATCGAGACCAAGCCGACGATCGAGAACTCGGTACTCCTGTACGCCAATCCCGATCTTGGCGTTCGTTTCATTTATCCGCGACGTTGGCGGATCGGTACCGTGCAGGGGCGTCAATTGACGTTGGACGGGCCGAACGGGGCCGGTATCTTACTCACATTAGAATCTCCCACTCGCTTACCGACGGCGGCAGCGTATCTCGAAGAGTCACTCGAGTTTCTCAAAAAGGCGAAGGCCAAGACGGCGAACGTCCAGCAACCGAAGCGCGTGCAAGACAAACCCGCCGTCGATCGTTTCGCACTCGATGCAGACCTCGACGGCCAAAAGGTGCGGATGGAT
Source organism: Limnoglobus sp. (assembly GCA_043727665.1). Classification (GTDB taxonomy): domain Bacteria; phylum Planctomycetota; class Planctomycetia; order Gemmatales; family Gemmataceae; genus Limnoglobus. The sequence goes on from JAYSYI010000660.1 coordinate 1,285, forward strand.
TATTCGGTCGTCACGCAGCCCGAAGGCGGCGTGACGATTGCTACCCGGTTACTGCGAACCGATGCCGACGAATTGACCGAAGATCTGGATCGCATCGCAAAGTCGATGAGTGTGACGAAACCGCTGAAATAATCTTCGGAGGATTACCTGTGGCGCTGCGGGTCATTGTTGCGGCATCGGAAGTCGTGGGGTTCGCGAAAACCGGCGGATTGGCGGACGTGGCAGCGGCCCTTCCCCGTGCGCTGCGGAAACGTGGGAACGATGTCATCGTGGTGATGCCATACCACCGCAGCGTTCGCCTCGGTAAAATCCCCGTCGTGCAAACTGCAACGGTGATACCGGTCGTCGTCGGCGACCGGACGCTGGCTTGCAAGCTGTTTCGTTCGACGTTGCCGAACTCGGACGTGCCAATTTACTTCATCGATCACGGTGGCTATTTCGACCGCGACGACCCATCGTGTGGCTTCGGGCTGTATCAGCAATCGATGCCGGGAGGTTACAAAGCGGATTACCCCGACAACGCCGAGCGGTTTACGTTCTTTAGCCGCGCAATCCTTGAAGTGGCGTCTGCCATCGGCTTCGCGCCGGACATTATCCATGCGAACGACTGGCAGTGCGGCCTCGTTCCTGCGTACCTTTCCGAAGTCTATCGCGAACGCCCCGAATTTGTACGCACGCGATCCGTGTTTACGATTCACAACATCGCCTACCAGGGGATGTTCGACCGAAACGTGATGCGACTGACGAACTTACCCGGTTGGCTGTTCAACCACAAACAACTCGAATTTCACGGACACTTGAACTTCATGAAGGCGGGCATCGTCTTCGCCGACGCGATCAACACCGTCAGCCCGACCTATTCGCGCGAGATTCAGACTGCGGAGTACGGGTGTGGCTTCGAGGGGTTGCTCCAGCAATCGCGCGGCAAACTCTCGGGCATCATGAACGGCGTCGACTACGACGAGTGGAACCCCGAAACCGATGCGTTACTGCCGCAGAAGTACAATTCGGAGACATTCCTACAAGGGAAGGCGATCAACAAGGCCGAACTGCAACGGCGTTTCCGCCTGCCCGTCGATGCCGCGAAGCCGATACTCGGTATGGTCGCCCGGCTCGTCGGGCAAAAAGGCGTCGATCTCGTAATGAGTGCCGCACCGGGGTTCCTCGATCTCGGTTGCCAGATGGTGTTCCTCGGCGAAGGCGACCGCGAATACCATCAGCAACTCAACGAATTCCAGTCGAAACACCCACAACACGTCAGCGTGCATTTGGGTTACGACGAATCGCTGGCGCACCTAATCGAAGCCGGTTCGGACTTGTTCCTTATGCCGAGCCGCTACGAACCGAGTGGCCTGAACCAGCTTTACTCGATGAAATATGGTACGCCACCCGTCGTTCGCGCTACGGGCGGTCTCGCCGATAGTGTCGTGGGTACAACGCAAGAAACGCTGCTGAAAGGCACCGCAACTGGCTTCAGTTTCGTGGCCTACACGGGAAGTGCGCTTTACGAGACCGTCAAACAAG
>JAYSYI010000661.1:0-8600 GCA_043727665.1 Limnoglobus sp.
CTTCTTCGGCGGGGATGTCAACAGTCGCGGCGGCATCCGGGTCGCCGTCAAGAACCTCGATGGCGACACGAAAGCCGACCTCGTCGTCGGCTCCGGCAGTGGGGCCGGTAGTCGCGTGACGGGTTATCTCGGCAAGAACATCGCCACCGACGGCACGCCGGCATCGGAGTTTGATTTCGATGCGCTCAGCGGATTTAGTGGCGGCGTATTTGTTGGCTAGCGGTAGTGATGAGTGGTAATAGAAGAAGTCATGACTTGCTTGAGTAGTGGTTAGTGTCGAGTGGTGAGTTGTTAGACAAGAAGCCTGCACTCACCACTCGATACTACGAATCAAGCGTGAATCGCCGTGCCGAGCCAGGCGGCGCGGGCGGCTTCGCCGACGCTTTCGGTCAGCGTTGGGTGCGCGTGAACCATCCGGGCGATGTCCTCCGCACTGCCGCGATATTCCATGATCGCCACCGCTTCGGCGATCAAGTCCGAGGCACGTGGGCCGAGGATGTGGATGCCCAACACGCGATCGGTTTTTGCATCGGTGATGACCTTCACGAAACCATCGGCTTCGTCCATCGCCTTCGCGCGGCCACTCGCCGCAAACGGGAACTTGCCCACCTTGTATGGCACGCCCGTTGCCTTAATTTGCTCTTCGGTCTGGCCGACGCTCGACACTTCTGGCCAGATGTAAATTGCACTCGGGATGCAGTCGTAGTTCAGGTGCGGTTTGTGCCCCGCGAGCATATCTGCGAACGCCACGCCTTCTTCGCTCGCCTTGTGTGCGAGCATCGGACCATCAATGAGATCGCCGATCGCATAGACGCCGGGGACGTTCGTGCGGAACTGTTTGTCGACGGGAATTCGGCCCGATTTCGCATCGAACGTCACACCCGCTTCGGTCAGGCCCAGTCCCGCCGTGAACGGTCGCCGCCCGACCGAAACGAGGACGCGATCCCCCTCGAAGCTCACCGGCTTGCCGTCCTTCTCCGCATGAACCGTCACGCTGTCATACTGCACCGTCGCGCCGGTGACCTTAGTTTCCAGGTGAAACTCGATCCCTTGCTTCGTCAGAATCTTTTGCACGGCGGTGGCGACTTCGCCATCGCAGATCGTCAGAATCCGCGGCAAGAACTCGACGACGGTCACTTTCGAACCGAGGCGCTTCCACACGGAGCCGAGTTCGAGGCCGATATACCCGCCGCCCACGACGATCAAATGCTTCGGTACTTTGTCGAACGTGAGTGCCTCCGTCGAGCCGACGATGTGCTTGCCGTCGAACTTCAGGAACGGCAGTTCGACGCTGTCGCTACCCGTAGCAAGCAGGATATTTTCCGCTTCCAGAACGGACTTCGCACCGTCCGCCGCCGTCACTTCGACTTGCTTACCCGCCAAGAGTTTGCCCGTGCCGTAGTGTGCGGTGATCTTGTTTTTCTTGAACAGAAACGCGATGCCATCGGTGAGCGATTTCACGACGCCATTTTTGCGCGTCATCATCTCGGGCAGGTCGAGCGCGATCGTGCCGACACGGATGCCGTGCCGCGCGAGTTTGTGCTTCGTGATGTCGTAAAGTTCGCTCGAATCGAGCAGCGCCTTCGATGGAATGCACCCGACATTTAGGCAGGTGCCACCGAGCGCCTTGTTGACGCGACGTTCGACCACGGCCACCTTCTTGCCGAGTTGCGCAGCCCGAATTGCCGCCACATATCCACCCGGTCCCGCACCCACAACCACGAGATCAAACTTCTCCGGCATGTCGACTCCTGTGAACTTAAATCTCGAACAACATTCGTTCGGGGTTTTCGACGCACTCTTTAATTCGCACGAGGAACTGCACCGCTTCGCGGCCATCGATGACGCGGTGATCGTAGCTGAGCGCGAGGTACATCATCGGGCGGATGACGATCTGATCGTTCACCACGACCGCTCGTTTTTGGGTGGCGTGCATACCGAGGATCGCGGTCTGCGGGGGGTTCAGAATCGGCGTGCTGAGCATCGAGCCGAAGGTGCCGCCGTTGGTGATCGTGAAGGTGCCGCCCATCATGTCGTTCGGCGTAATCTTGTTATCGCGAGCACGCTTGGCGACGTCGGCAATCGCTTTCTCGATGTCCGAAAAACCGAGCGTATCGGCGGCCCGAATCACCGGCACCATGAGGCCCTTCTCCGTGCTAACGGCAACGCCGATATCGTAAAAGTGCTGCGAGACGATGTCGGTGCCATCGATGCGGGCGTTGACCATCGGGAACGCTTTCAGCGCGTTCACGGCCGCCTTCACGAACACCGACATGAAGCCGAGTTTGACGCCGTGCTTCTTCTCGAATTTCTCGTTGTATTTCGTGCGTAATTCCGTGATCGCCGTCATGTCGGCTTCGTTGAATGTCGTCAACGTTGCGGTCGTGTTTTGCGATTCCAGCAGGCGTTCGGCGATGCGCTTGCGGATCATCGTCATCGGCTGGCGCGTCTCGCGGCCCGCGATGGCCACCGGCGCTTTCGGAGCGATCGCCATCGTGCCGTTCGGCTTTGCTTGGTACGTCAGTACGTCGTCTTTGGTGATGCGGTTACCGGGGCCGGTGGCAGCGATTTTCGCAGCATCGAGACCCGCATCGCCAACCATCGCCCGCGCCGCCGGCGACATCACGATGATATCGGGCGAACCTACCGGGGTCGCCGCCGCAACCGGGGCCAATTTCGCAACCGGTGTCGCCATCGGCACGCCCGCCGGGTCGATCGTCGCGACGGTTTCGCCGATCTTCACCGTGGTGCCTTCGGGAACGAGGATTTTCAGAACGCCCGCCGACGGAGCCGCCACTTCCACCGAGGCTTTGTCGGTTTCGAGTTCGATCAGTGGCTCATCGACTTTGACCGACTGGCCATCGCTTTTCAGCCAACGCGCAATGCGGGCTTCAACGACCGCTTCGCCAACCGACGGGACTTTCAAATCGATGCTCATATTCGTTCTCACCTCGAGTGGGCGGATGTTCAAGAATCAATGGTAGCAGGCAACCGTTCGCGAACAGCGTCGAGATCGGGTGCCGTTATGAGAAAACGAAGCAGGCTCTTGAGTGCAGCAGAGTCATAAATCTGAAGGACGCACGGCATCAGTGCCACACCGGCTTCGCCGAACTTGACATCAAGGATCGTCTCAATGTTCTCTCGAATGGACTGTGCCAGTAATACTCTTTCGTACGGATACAGAAATGGCTCAGCTTGCTTCTTTTCGGCTTCGTGTACTTCGTTCATGAATACGGTCTCACGTGGTGGGCCAGGCTTTACTCGGGTGGCAGCCGATCGCGTACTGCGTCGATATCGGATGCTGTCACGACAAACAAATGCAAACTCTTAAGAGTAGCAGTATCTTGAATAAGGAGAACGCGCGGCATGATTGCCATACCGGCCTCGCCAAACTTCAGATCGAGTATCGACTCGATGTAGTCATAGGCTTGTTCATTGCGTTCTTGTTTGCGTTCCAGCGTCAGCAACGCCCGCTGGTACGGATACAGAAATGGCTCGGCTTGTTTCTTTTCGGCTTCGTGTACTTCGCTCATGAATACATCCTCACGTCGTGGGGCTAATGTCATTATCCAGTCGATTGTTTTGAACAACAATCGTACGCGGCGTTTGTCGAGGCCGCGATTGTAGAGGCTGCGTACGAGTGCCAGTTTCCATTGCACTCGCGCGCTCGGGTCGCCACGGGTTTCGAGCGTCTTTAAGTGGGCCAGTGTTACGGCGGCGAACGGGTTCGAATCGGTTGCCAGTTCGACTTCCCGTACGGCATATTCTAGCAGCTTCGCCGTCGGAAATGTGAACCGCACTTCGCAACCCCAACGACCCGCCACGAACGCGCTCGGTCGCCAGTTTGGGCGGTCGTCACCGAGGATCGCCAAGCTCACGGGCATGGTGCCATACTTGTCGCACAGGCGATGGTTGTACGTGTACATTCTCTCCGCGAATGCTGACTGTTCCTGGCTCTGCACTTCGACGTGAATCAATAGCCACTGTTCCTGGCCATCGCGCATCCAGACCTTCGCGAGTTTATCGACGGTGCCACGGCCTGCGGCGGAATCGGGCGCGATGCGTTCGAGTTCTTTGTCGAGAAACTCATGCCCGCGTTCGACATCGATGTTCGCATAAACTTGCGGAAAAAAGAACTCGAGGAATGGTTCGAAGAACCATTCAATGGCCTCTTTCCACGGGCCATCGAACTCGCATTCCGGTTCCGGCTCTTCGACGATTTCATCCATTAGCGTTTCGCCAGTTCTTCGTCGAGGAGCTTTCGCACCACGTCGTTGGCCGCGCCTTTGTTGTTCTTCATCACGTGGCCGACCATCGCCATTTTCGCGGCGTCTTTGCCCGCTTTGAAGTCGGCGAAGGCTTTCGGGTTGGCCGCAATCGCGACGATAACCGCTTCGCGCAGTGCCGTGTCGTCGAACGCCTTCACGCCTGCCGACACTTTTGCGTCTTCGACCGTCGCGCCGGTTTCGAGGATGATCTTGAAGATGTCGACGCGGTCTTGTTTGTTCAGGCTGCCGGTCTTCTGGATGAAATCCGCGTAGGTGCTCGCCGTCACGGGGAAGGCGTCGATCTCTTCCTTGCGATCGGTGAGCGCTGGGAATACGAGGTCGCTGATGCGGTTCGCGGCCATCTTGCCATCGCCGACGATCTTCGTCACCGCTTCGAGATACGCCACCGTTTTGCGGCCCTTCGCGACGAACACTTCGGCATCGTACGGCGACAGCCCGTACTGCGTTTGCAACCGTTGGCGCTGCGCTTGCGGGAGTTCGCCCATCGTCGCGCGGATCGCGCTCAGTTGCGCTTCGGTTACGATCACCGGCACGAGGTCCGGTTCCGGGAAGTAGCGATAATCGGCGGCGTCTTCCTTGTGGCGTTGTACCTCGGTGCGGCCCTTTGCGTCGTCCCAACCGGCGGTCGTCTTCAGGTATTTATCGATGCGGTAGTTCGCCGGGTCTTTTTCGAATTCCTCGAACTGGCGCTTCGCTTCGTAGACGATCGCACGCCCCACGGAACGGAAGCTGTTGAGGTTCTTAATCTCCACGAGTGGCGTGGCGGCGTAGCCTTTGGCCTCGCTGGACATCGGCACGTGAATGTTCACGTTGGCATCGCAGCGCAGGCTGCCTTCCTGCATTTCGCAGTCCGAAACGCCGAGTTCGCGGAGCAGTAACCGCACTTCATCGAGGTACGCCATCGCTTCTTCGGGGCTGTTCATTTCGGGTTGCGAAACGATCTCCAGAAGCGGCGTGCCGGTGCGGTTGAGGTCGACGCGGGTATCGCCACCGCGGCCGGTTTCGTCGTGCGTGTTCTTGCCCGCATCTTCTTCGAGGTGCGCGCGAATGATGCCGATGCGTTTCGGCGTATAACCTTTCTTCGGGTCCGGGTGGACGTTGATATCGAGGAAGCCTTCATGGCTGAACGGCAAGTCGTATTGGCTGATCTGGTAGTTCTTCGGCAAGTCCGGGTAATAGTAGTTTTTGCGGTCCCACTTGGTGAAGCCAGGCTTCTCGCCGGGATGCGTGGCGATCTGGCAGTTGAGCGCCATCGCGGCTTTCAGCGATAGCTCGAACGCCTTGCGATTCATGACGGGCAGCGAGCCGGGCAGACCGAGGCAAACGGGGCAAACGGCCGTATTCGGTGGCAAGCCAAACTGATTCGGACAGCCGCAGAAGAGCTTCGTCTTCGTCAGCAATTGCACGTGAATTTCCAGCCCGATAACGATCTTGAACGGCTCAGCCATGATGGTTCCTTCTCCGGATCGCGTAGATTCCCATGGAAATTCTATTGTAGTTGTCGGTCATCGCGCGGCCTTCTCATTCGCACGGTAACGCCAACCCTAAGCCCACGGACGAACGTCTGTGGGAACTTCCTCACTCAAAATGAGCGTGCGAAACCAGACGCGCCGATCCCGAGTGAGAGTTGCAACAGCCGACACTTCGCCCGATCGACATTCCTGTTCCCGTTTCAACGGCAACGCAGCCGATTTTCGCGACATACTGATGCGGCCACGGTCATTGGCAACAGGAATGCATGGAGATTCCCTCCTCGAAATGCACATCGCCACGGCTCAGGTTGGATAGAATGCGAACGTCACCAAGGGACGTACATGCCAGAGCCTCCTGACGATAGCGAAGAAGCTGGTGCGACGCTCCGCGAGTTTCGGCGACTCGTTGGCGGGTCTTGCACCGATTGTGCGTGCCGATATTCGCCGCAAGATGCGGTGCGAAACATTGCACTCGGATTCAAAAATGCCCCGCGATGTTCGACCTGTCTGGGGAAGCGACTCGAACGCGATGTCACCGAACTCCACGCGCAACTTCACGAGTACATCAAACGCAAAGCGTGCTACTGGGAGGCTTGGCAAGAAGCCGAACGCAGCGAACATCTTCCAATCGATAACCCGGCAACGCCTGGTGTCGCGGTCGATTCTCCAGTCGCTACGGGTGACTGGGATGCGGGCGATATGGCGTGCGGCGAGTTGGTGCTCGCGTTACGGTTGCGGTTGGCGAATCTGTTGGCGGGTCATTTAATCCACGTACGTGCGACGGATCCGGCGGCTCCGGAAGACATCCCGGCGTGGTGCCGAATGTGTGGCCACACGTTGGTGTCGGCGAATCCCCCGATGTACGTCATCCAACGTAAAGGAACTTAACCGATGCCCGGAAAGTATTGCGTCAGTCTGACGTGCGGCCCCGAAAGCCCCGACCGCGCCACCGTGGCATTCGTCGTTGCGAATGCCGCCGTCGCATCGGACAAAGACACCGTCGTTTTCCTGAGTACGGAAGCGGTGCATCTGGCGGTGAAGGGAGTCGCCGACGCTGTCGCCGAGGAAGGCTTCGCGGCACTCAAAGATCTGATCGCTAATTTCGCGGCAGCGGGTGGCAAAATCTACGTCTGTTCGCCCTGTTTCAAGAAGCGAAAACTCGACGATACGGCACTGGTGCCCGGCGCGGTGATCGTCGGCGGCGCGAAACTCGTCGAGTTCATGAGCGATGGCTGCCCGAGTATCTCGTACTGATTGGGAAAGGTTCACATGATTCGCAGTGGCACACTCTTTGCGATGATCGCGCTCGCCGGTTGCGGTAAAGCCACGCACACCGACGACGAAATCGCACGCGGCAAGCAGGCGCTCGTGGCGTCACTCGATTCGTGGAAGAACAAAGAGCCAGTCGAGACGCTGAAATCTCGTCCCGAATCGATCGAGTTTTCCGAAGACTTGCGGAAGGCCAACGAATTGATCGAATACACGATCCTCGCCACCGAGACGGCCGACCCAAAAGTCGTCAGCTTCCGCACGAAGCTGATTATCAAAGACAAAAAGGGGAAAATCAGCGAACGCGAATTCCTCTACTCGGTCGATTTCCGCACGCCGCTCCGCGTTTTCCGCGACCCGTATAATTAATATTTCAAGGTCGAGTGATTGTTCTTCGATCCTGAAAGGACCGCTCACGTAGCCCATGGTGATACCATGGGGAGGGACATCACCAATTGCCATTGTGCCTCTCGCGTCGCGTCTCGAAGACTTGCCACGACTGGTTTTTTGAGGATAATCGCCGCTGTCCCATGGTTTCACCATGGGCTGAGAGAGCGACCCCTTCAGGGTCGGGGGATGTTCTTCGCTCCTGAAACAGCCGTCTGAAATGGTGCCACTTTCTGCCGCGTGAGGTTTATGACCGACTGGAACGCGAAACATCCGTTCGAATCGCACGTGCAATTCGATGGCGAGAGCCTCGATTGCGGCAATGGTTTGCTGCTGCTGATTCGCAAGCATATCGACCCACTCCGCGCCGGTCAGTTTCTCGAAGTGCGCTCGACCGATGCCACCGTCGAAGACGATTTGCCGTCGTGGTCGCGGCTCACGGGGAACGAATTAATCTCGCGCACCCGCAACGGCGATGTGCGCAGTTACCTCATCCGTAAGGCGGGGTCGGTTGCTCGCCCATCGGTGCCGTTGCAGCCGCTCGCGGAATTGCCGCAGTTCGATTCGCAATTCGCACTGAAGCCACTCTCGGTGATGGGCATCGGCAGTTGGCCGCGACCGGCGTGGCTGGTGTCGGCGCTGCACGAATGGCTCGCGGGGCGATTGCCCGATGAGGCGTTCCAAAGTTACGCCGACGATGCGGTGCGGCTATCGGTGGCGGCACAGGAACGTGCGGGCGTCGATGTCGTTTCGGATGGCGAACAGCGTCGCGATAATTACGCCAGCTTCGTGGGAAAGCGGCTCGATAACTGCCAACTCATCCCGATATCGGACTTGCTTTCGTACGTCGACGATCCGGCGAAATTTGCAGAGGAACTGCGTTCGCTCGATGTGCCACTCGAACACGTTCGCCACCCGGCGGTCTTCGGCCGCATCTCGCGAACGCAACCGCTAGCGGGGCACGAACTCGAACGGTTGCGGCGATTCACCACGAAACCGATCAAGATCGCGCTGCCGGGGCCGTACTTGCTCACGCGCACGATGTGGCTCGAATGCGTCTCGGACAAAGCCTACCCGGATCGCGAATCGCTGGCGCAGGACATCGTGCTCGCGCTGCGGCAAGAGGCCGAGTATCTGCTGGCGAACGGCGCGGCCATCGTGCAATTCGACGAGCCGGTGCTAA
>JAYSYI010000662.1:0-8595 GCA_043727665.1 Limnoglobus sp.
ATTGTTCGACGGCGAGTTCGGCGTGCTGGCGGGTCACTCGCCGTTCGTCGGCCAACTCGGGCCAGGTGAACTGCGCGTGAAACACGGCGGCGAAACGAAGCACTTCTTCATCGATGGTGGCTTCGCGCAAGTTAGCAAGAATGTGGTGAACATTCTGACGCAATACGCCCGCAAGAAGGAAGATCTCAGCGACGCACTTATCAACGCCGAGAAGACAAAAGCCGAAGCCCTGCCCGCAACCAACGCCGCTGAAAAGACGACCAAAGCCAAAATGAATGCACGAGTCGCGGCCATGTCCCGCATCGCCAAGAAGTGATTTTAAACGAGAACGAACAAAGCCCAGGGACGACCGTCCCTGGGCATTCTTCGTTTGCGAATCACTTCGCCGCTACAGCAAACATATAAAAATGTGCTTGACTGCGTGTGAGGCAAGAGATAGGTTACGATCAAATAGTGTGCAACGAATTCCTGAGGAGTACCATAAATTGTCATTTCAATCGGTTGATCTTAAGAATAATGCTGTTGAGACTTTAATTCGCAATTCCACTGAAGCCGGGTTACGAATTAATGAGATTGCGCTAGATCAGCGAAAAACTGTCAGGGCTATGTTATCGTATTTCTTTACGTTCCCGATTCTGTTCATCCGTGGCTTGACTACAACCATCACGACCAAATACGACTCTGTAGATTCTGCAATTCTTAGTATGTTTGTTGTATTTCCGATAAGCTTATTGTCTTGGAATTTTATACGTTCGCCAGCTGCCTCGCTTCAGTTCAATACCACACTGTTTTCTATTTGCTGTATCGTACTCGCGTACTTCAGTAGTATGTTTTTGATTATGCAAATTCTAAAAGACCGACCTTGTGAACGGATTTCAGGCCGCTCGACACGGAGAAATGAACTTTCGTTATATTTCCCTACATTAGTGTCGTATTGGCGTAAGCGGTCTCAATTACAATCCGAGATGCTCAGGCTAAGGGATATTCGAACCGCTTACATCCGGGAAGAATCTCGTCAAGACGAAATCGACGAATTGCTCGCCACCGATCTACGTTTGCTTGATGGCATCGGATTCGAGCGGCATTTGGAAAAAATATTTGAAGTTCTCGGTTACGATGATGTAGAAAGAACGAAAGCCACCGGCGATCAAGGTGTCGATCTGGTAGTTACAGACGGATCTCAACGTATTGCTGTTCAAGCAAAATTGTACAGTGGTAATGTTGGCAATGATGCGGTACAACAAGTTGTTGCTGGAATGGCAATTTACAACTGCGACCGGTGTGTGGTAATTACGAATTCGGAGTTTACAAATTCGGCAAGAGAGTTGGCGAGAGCGAATGGTTGCAAACTGATTAATGGATGTCGGTTATTACGGATCATTCGAGGTGAAGCGGATCTGTAAGCCATAATACCGCGTAGCGGAAGTCGTGAGACTTGGACACTGAAGTTTCCCCCGAAATCTCACGAATTCCGCTATGTTGCCGTAGGCATCTCACTTTGCCGCCGCTTCGCCGTGGGTTAATGTCCACGAGCGATCCGTAGCGAGGTTCGTCCAGACTTGCGGTTCGGTGCTGGCTTTTCCGGGCCAGCGGACGGTGATCTTGTCGATTTTTGTCGCCGTGCCGAGGCCGATGGTGACGGGGAATTCGCTCTGGCTGAGGTAACCGCGTGCGCCGGCGACCTGGCGGTGAATCGTGCGGTCGCCGACTTCGACGGTAATGACTGCGCCGATGGCCGAACGGTTCGAGCGTTTGCCGTCGCCGTTCAATGTGAGGCGGATGAAGTGGTTGCCGAGCGACTGATCGTTTCGCAATAGCCGCGCGGGGCCGCCGTTGCCGACGAGCACGATGTCCGCATCGCCATCGTTGTCGAAATCGACCGTGGCCACGCCACGACCCACAAGCGGCCGGAACAGCGTCTCGCTGTTACTGCCTGCTTCGACCGGCTCGAACGTGCGTGTCGCTTCGCCGGTATTCCAGAACAGTTGCGTCGGTTGCTCGAAGGTTTGGCCACCGACGATTTTCGTGATGTCGGGTTCGATGTGGCCGTTGCAAGTGAGTAAATCGAGGCGGCCATCGTTGTCGTAGTCGAGGAAGATCGCGCCGAACTTCAGCGGTCCGCGGCTCGGGCCGAGCAAGCCAACGCCGAGTGCGGCATCGTTGAACCGCAGCGGCCGCTTGTTGCTAACGCGCAGGAACGTGTTCGATTCTTGCGCGTAATTCGCGATCAGAATCGCCGACTTGCCCGGTGCATATTCGCCCCAGTCGATGCCCATGCCCGCGCGCACGACACCCGCATCGGCATACGATGCGCTGACGTCGTCGGCCATTTCCTTGAACACGCGAGTACCATCCGGACCGGCCACGTTGTGGAAGAAAAAGTTCCGCACTTTGTCGTTCGACACCATGAGGTCCGGCCAGCCGTCTTCGTCCGGATCGCAGACGACGACGCCGAGCGATTTGCCCATCGCGCGGGCTTTGGCTTTCGGCCCCGTGCCATCGAGCGAAGTCACAAGTACGCCCGCCGCCGCGGAGACATCTTCGAAGCGCTTGCCGTCGATATTGCGGTACAGGCTGCACTGGCTGCCATCGAATTCGGCGGGACCAACGAACGCGCGACTAACTCCGCCGAGCGTGGTGCTAACGCCGAGATCCGCCCGCGGTGACCAGTTCACGTAGTGGCACACGAAGAGATCGAGCAAGCCGTCACCATCGTAATCGACGAACGTACACGATGCGCCGAACGGGATCGGCTTGTCCCACTTCAAGAACTCTTCCCACGAGCAGTTCGGCAAATCGGCTGGCCCGCCGACTGCCGCTTCCGGGGTAACATCGCGGAACCCCTTGCCGCCTTCGTTGTGAAAGAGATGGTGCTTGCCGATGCAACTGATAAACAGGTCGGGGAAACCGTCGTTGTCGTAGTCGCCTACGGTCACGCCCATGCCGTACATTTCGACATCGAGGCCGCACTTCACGGTGACATCTTCGAAGGTGCCATCGCCGCGATTGCGGTACAGCACCGGCGTACTCCGCGGCATCGTGGCATGACCGGGCCACGGACAGGAATTGACGAACAGCAGATCTTGTTTGCCGTCGTTGTCGTAATCGATGACCGCCACGCCACCGCCCATCGTTTCGGGCAAGAGCTTCTTGCCGACAGAGCCGTTGACGTGCCGAAAGGTAATCCCCGCCGCCGCAGTGACGTCAGCAAACGCCACTTTCGGCACATCGAGTTTCGACTGCACGATCGGCTTCGCGATTTCCGGCAGGGTCGGTTTCGCAATCGGCTGCGAGAGATACCAGTATCCGACACCACCGCCCGCAACGAGCAGCACCACGGCAAGCAACATCCACTTCCAACTAGGCATAATCGAGAACCCGAGGGAGGTCGGAGCGAAAACGACAAACTGATCCGCCCGTCTACTTCGCCGACAGTTCGCCGCCGCCGAGGATCGTTTCGCGGTGCGTCGGTGTCGTCGGGTATATGACCCGGTCGCGGGCCGCATAGTTGGCAATCGGGTTTTTCTCGCGGTAGATGCGCGTGGCAGTGGATCGTGCGTTTTCGTCGGGCTTGTACATCAGGTGAAATTCACGGTGTAACGCCGACAACAGCGCGGCGGTTGTCGCGGTGAATTCCGGGTCGGATTTGTTGTCGAACGCGGGGCGGACTTCCTTCAGAATGCCGCGTAGTGTGGCGATTTTAGGCTGGTCAGCTTGCGGCGCTCGCTTCGCTAACCCGTCTAGCCCTTGGATGAGCCGGGTCGCGAAAAGGATGCGTTCGGGCTTCGGCAATTTCACATCGGCGAACTGCTTCGCTAGCACCGGCAGGTCGATCAGGTTCGGCTCGGTGGTACCAGTTGATTCGGGGCCACCCGAACCGGACAAATACCCGAACGCTTGCCGCAATAGATCGTGCGCCTGCACGTCTTCGCTATCGAGCGCGAGGACTTTTTGGGCGGACGCCACGGCCCGCAACACGTACTGTCGTTGTGCATCCGAGCCATCAGGTTCAAATTCGCGACGCTTGAACAACCGGTTCGCGAGCAGGTTTTGAATGATGTAATCTTTCGTAAAGTCGAACCCGCGATCCGATGGCTGGTGGCTGCCCGGCGAGACGATTTTCTCGAGGTCGGGGATTGCGGCATCGAGGCCCTCCTTGGTCGCGCGTTCGCTGTTCACGACGGCGGTCAGCCACGACAGCGTCCACCATGGGGCCTTCGCATCCCCGGCGAGTTTCAGGTGACGTGCGGCATCGTCGAGGCGGCCTTCGTCGATATATACCCGTGCCAAGTTCATGTGTGCGTGCGATACCGCATCGGGGGCATCGAGTGTCAGCAACTTCTGGAACGCCGCCTCGGCTTGGCGGAAGTGGCCCTTCCGTGCCCCGACACCGCCTTCGATGAGGTTGGCTATGCCGTAGTCGTTCCAGCGTTGCCACCCGGCGGCGATCTTCGAGGTTTGTGCGGGCACTTCGACCGCGACGCCTTCCACGGACAGCGTCACTTTGTCTTCGCAAATATCGACAATCGGCAACGCGGGTACTTCGCCGCCCTTGTGAACGATGCTCATATATTCGTAGTCGAACTTGCGGTAACGCAACCGCACGTTCAGGTCGATCGGCGCGGTAATGTCTTTCGGCACATCGAGCCGATAGTGGACGACGACGGCCGCACCCGGTGGAATTTGGTGATCGTAGAGCGGCGTGAAGATGTCTTGCGGGTTGCGGCGATTGATGCGGTTGCCGTTGCGATCGAGCATGTGGACATTAATCATGTGCGCCCATTTGTCGAGTTCGCCCGTGTCGTTCGGCCCACTGAGTGCGCCACTGCGTGCGATCTCCTTGCTGCCGCTCTTCGCTTGAAAGTCCACCCAGATTTCGTTCGAATCGACGGTACCTTGGCTGAAGTGGTGCCCGATGTTCAGCGTGCGAATCACGACTTCGACGGTATACGACTGGCCCGGTTTCAGCTTCGGCAAGTTCGGCCGCAACGGCGCGATCAGCTTCTCTGCGTCCGTCGTTGCGCCGTCCTTGATCGCAAACAGGTCGATGCGGAGTTTCTTGTCTTTGCCTTCGGGATCGGTGCCACGCAGATAGTCGGTATGTTCGCGGATCGCCTTGTCGAAGCCTTCGGCACGATCTGCATAGCGGGGGTCATTTTTCAACAGCGTCGGCAGGCCGGTGTTTGCGGCTGGGAACAGGTGGTTATGGTTTTTGCGAACGCCGGTGCCGTCGAAATCGCGGGCGGCAAAGTTCTCGCCGGGGTCGCCGGCGGGTTTCAGGTTCATGTGACAGGTGGAGCAATTTGCGCTCGCCTTCGGTGGGTAATAGAAACTGCGTGCCCCGTTCCCCGATGCGCCACTGAGCAGGAACGAATCGTAGTGGTTCTGCCCGCGAAGGAAGTCCTTGTAGTGATTTAGTTCGACCGGTAGCGAGACTTTATGGCACGTCGAACAGAACTCGGCGGTTTTGTGTAACGGCTTCAGAAACGATTTCTTGTGGACGTCCGGCTTCGCTTTGATGATCTGATTGCTGAGCATTCGCATCGTGTCGCTACTGCTGAACGCGAACGGGTAGTGGTCGGGCGATTCGATCGTATACGCGGCGTTTCCCGTCGTGCTGTGAACTGCCGAGATCGCATGGCAGGCCACGCACGTGATGCCCGCATGGCCCGTTACGTGCTTTTCCATGTCGAAAGTCGGGTCATCGAACAGACCTGAGAAGAACGGCACGGGGTCGTGGCAACCCGCACACCAGCGGCTCGCTTTGACGTTGCCATCGCGTTCGAGTGCAACTTTGCGCGTTTCCAGCACGCTGGATAAGTAAGCGGGATTGTTGAACGAACTGAACTTGTGCGCGGAGTGCAGGTGATCGTTGTAAATCTCCTTGTGGCACTGCATACAGTAGGTGTCGGAGTTCAGCGATTCGACGGGGATAAACTTGCCGTCGGCGGTGCGGGCCTCTGAGGGGTGGAAGTATTTGTCGCCGTCTTTCGGGCCGACGGCGAACCACTTCGCGGGCGATTGGCTGTGCAAAACCATCATGCCGCCGACGAATGCAACCACGCCCATCGCCCACATTTTCGCGTAACGCCAACGGATGTTTGGCCCCTTGCGACGGTGCGCGACGTAGACGTAGATCGACATTACGGGCAATACGACGTGCAGCCAATAAACGGCGGAACGAGAAATCGTGCCGGTGGGCAGTTGGGGCAGTCCATCGAACTGAAATAGCGCGAACCCAGTGATACCGATCACCATACCGATGCCGGTGAGCCAGAGACCACGCCGGATCGCAGCGGGGTTATTAATCTTGAGGCCTTTCCGCATGTGCCAGAGTGCGAACACGACGAACGGCACGAAGATCGCTATTCCGACCGCACCGTGACTGAGGAACATCCACAAGGTGAACGTCGTCGAGAAGCTCGCTCCACGCGACTTGTTGAACCATTCCAGCAAGCTCACGGCACTCAAGTACGCGCCACTCGCACCGAGCACGGCGACACAGAAGAACGTGAAAAACAGCAACAGCCACAGCGTCGGCGTGAGTGTCTGCGGCAACACGCGCCGCCCACCCGCACGGCGAACCGGTAATGGCGGGGCAAGTGCGGGAGTGGTCGGCGTTTCCATGGGAAAAGGCTCGGGAGAACGAGATCGATGAATAATTCGTATGGTGGTGAGTGACGAACAATCATCCGGCGTTCACCACAAAAAACCGATACCAACATGCTACGTTACCTCGCGGCCGCTTGCCAGACGAATCGACCGAACCCCAAGCACCGGAGTGAGATCGTTTCGAACGTCAGCCACATGCTGATCATGGCCGAACGCGCCGTCGTGGGGTATCGTCCGTTCGGCGATGTGAAACTGATAACATTTCCCGAGTTCGCCCACGCCGCACCCATTCACGAAACCGCAGAAGAACTGCTCGATCAACTTGCGGTGCCAATCCCGAACGAACACACCGACCGCTACCATCGCTTTTGCAAACAACACGGCGTATTCATTCAGACGGGCAGTTTCCTGGAATCCGATACGCGGTTTCCCGGCCACGTGTTCAACGCGACCTGCCTGATTTCGCCCGATGGCATTCTTTATCGGTACCGCAAAGTGAACACGTGGATCCCGTGGGAGGTTCACACCAGCCCGCACGACCTCGCGAACTACCCCGATCCGCTCTTCCCCGTTGCCGAAACGGAAATTGGCCACATCGGCACCGCGATCTGTTACGACTGGCTGTTCCCCGAGGCGATTCGCGAACTCGCACTTGCAGGTGCAGAGGTTCTCGTCCGCGTCTCGGCGTATATGGACCCGTGGGGCGCGACCGCGCCGATGGACTGGTGGACGCTCATCAACCGTTGCCGCGCGATGGAGAATATCGCGTACGTGGTGGCCTCAAATCAGGCCGCTTCCTCCGATAACTACCCGCCCTTCTCGTGGCCCGGCGGCAGCATGATCGTCGACACCGATGGCCGCATTCTCGCCCAGGCCGACCCTGGCCCGAACGAAAAGATCGTCATCGCGCCGATCGACATCCTCGCCCTCCGCGCCGAACGCGAACGCCGCAGCGGCCACCACATGCTCGGCCACCTCCGCACCGAAGCCTACCCACTCGCACGCGGAAGCATCTACCCCGGCCGCAACGGCAAGCCACCCACAATCGCCAGCAACGAAGCCGCAATTGCTGCAGGGAAAGCGAACTTCAAGCGGGGAGGTAAGTGAGCGTCGCACGTAACTCGCGTAGGAAATGCTCGATATCCTGGGCAGTGTTGTAGCCGTGGATGGCGACACGAACGCGGCCGGCGCTGGCCATCACGTGAATGTTCTTTGCGTGCAGTTGCTTCTGAATCGCGTCGGCGGCGGGGTGTTTGAACGCGACGATGCCTGCGATTCGTTCGGGTTCAATCGGCGTTAATAGCTCGATGGGCAGCGATTTCAGTTCCTGCAAACAGTGCATTACCAATGGGCGGGCGTGGCGATCGATCGCTTCGACGCCGACGTGGCGGATGTACTCCAACCCCGCACGAATCGCATACACCGCCGGGTAATTCGGCATTCCTACGCTGAAACTGCTCGCGCCCGGTTTGCTGATTGCACGTTCGAAGCGGTTTGCGCCGAAGGCATCTTCGAGGTGGTACCAACCGCCTGCGGGTACGGTCCATTGTGCGGCACGCGCCGACGGCACGCCGACGAGGCCACCCCCGTGCGAAGCGAGAATCCACTTGTGCGTACTGCTGACGATTAAGTCCACATCGGTGAGAATCAGCGGGATTCGGCCGAGCGCCTGCGTCACATCGACCGTAATCAGTGCCGGTGAGTGTTTGCGAATGGCGGCAATCACTTCCGGCAAATCGATCGTGAAGCCGTTGTAAAAGCTCACCAGCGAGACGGTGACGAGCCGGGTTTTTGGCCCGAGGAGCGGAATCAGATCGTCGGTGCGCAAGCCGCCGTGGCGGTTCCGCCACAGTTTCACGCTTGCGGGACAACTCGGCTGCAACCACGGCGAAACGCCTGCCGGGAAGTCGAGATCGTTGATGACAACTTCCTCGCCCGCTTGCAGATTCAGCGCCATCGCCGCAAGGTTGTACGCTTCGGACG
>JAYSYI010000663.1:0-2804 GCA_043727665.1 Limnoglobus sp.
CGATGGTCTTCTCGACTTCGCGATCGAGATCTTCGACGATGCCGAGCGAATTATTGACGATGATGTCGCGAATTTTCTCGATGCCGATACGCGGCACGAAGTCGTACGTTCGTTCGATCCACTTCGCATTGTCGCGGTAATAAATCATGAATCGGCCGACGACGCGTATCGCTTCCTCTTGCGTTTTCACCCTGCAAAGCAAGTCCGTTTTGCGAACGCTCGCCCCGGCTGCGCCGCCGACGAGGATGTCCCAATCGCCACCGTCGGAAGCGACGATGCCGATATCTTTCACCGTGCTCTCGGAGCAGTTTCGCGGGCAGCCACTGACGCCGAGTTTCACCTTCGCGGGGAACTCGAAGCCCTGGAATTTCTTCTCCAGGGCGATACCGAGCGCGGTCGAATCGTTGGTGCCGTAGCGGCAGAATTCGGTGCCGACGCACGTCTTCACAGTGCGAAGCGCCTTGGTGTACGCATAGCCACTCGGCATCCCGAGATCGGCCCAGACTTTCGGCAAGTCGTCCTTTTTGATGCCGAGTAAATCGATGCGCTGGCCACCGGTGAACTTGACCATCCGCACGTCGTACTTCTTCGCGACTTGCCCGATCTTGATGAGGTCGTCGGCACTCGTGATGCCACCGTAGATGCGTGGAATCACGCTGAAAGTGCCGTCTTTTTGGATGTTTGCGTGAACGCGGTCGTTAATGTATCGCGCATCGCGCTCGTCGATGTACTCCGTACCCCAGATGCTCTTGAGCATCGACGCAAGGCCGTTTTTGCTCTTCTCATCGTCGGCTGTGCCGAGTTCGCGCAGCACGGCAGAAACACTTTTTAGCTCGCGAATTTTCACTTCGGCCACCAGCGTCGGCTTGTCCATCGGCACCGCAGTCACGTACCACGACTCGCTTGGCTCGGCCTTCACTTCTCCGTTGACCGCCTCGATCAGGCCCTTCACCAAAGTCTTGCACGAACCGCAACCGGTACCCGCACGGGTGGCTTTGCCGACGGCGGGCACGGTGCATTTCCCGGCACGAATCGCATCGCAAATCGTCTTCTTGCTAACGCCGTTGCAATCGCAAATCTGCTTGTCGTCGGGCATGTCGGCGAGGCTGAAGTCCGCGCCTTGCGCCTTCGTGCCAGAGCCGAAGAACAGTTCCAGCCGCCGCGACGGCGCGGGGGTGTCGTTCATGAAATAATCGACGAGCTGATCGGCTGGCTCGAGGTCGCCGAGCATACAGCACGCCGAGACTTTGCCATCGCGAACGATCGCTTTCCAATAGACCTGGCGACCCGGTTCGGCGAACGTCACGACTTCATCGGTCGGCTTCACGTCGCTGATTCGGCCCATGCTCGCGAGTTCGACGCCCATCACTTTGAGCTTCGTGGCCAGCTTGGAACCGAGGTACCGCGCTTCGGGGTTCTTGCCCGTGAGAACTTGCGCCAGGACTTTCGTCTGCTCCCAAAGTGGCGCGACGAGGCCGTAGATGACACCGCGGTGTTGGACGCATTCGCCGACGCCGAAGATGCTCGGGTCGCTGGTGCGCATCTGATCGTCGACGAGAATCGCCCGCTCGCAGGCCAGGCCGAACTCGGCGGCGAGTTCCATGTTCGGGCGAATCCCCGCCGAGATGACGACCATTTCGGCGGCCATTTCGCTGCCGTCGGTGAATTTCAACCCGGTGACGCTCGTGTGGCCGACGATCTCTTGGGTGACGGTGTTGGTACGGGTTCGAATGCCGAGGTTGCCGATCGTCTGGCCGAGAATTTTTCCGCCGTCTTCGTCGAGTTGGACGCGCATCAGCCACGGATTTTTCTCGATCACGGTGACGCTCACATTGTGCGTCATCAGCCCCCTGGCCGCTTCGAGGCCGAGCAACCCGCCGCCGATCACGACCGCCGTTTTGCAACCTTTGGTGTACTCGGCGATGTTCCGGCAATCGTCGATCGTGCGAAATACGAACACGCCGTGCAGCGTCGTTCCTTGGATCGGCGGTACGAATGGGCGGCTGCCTGTCGCGAATATCAGCACGTCATATTCTTCGGCCACATCGTCTGCGTAAACAATTTTGTTTTCGCGGTCGATCTTCGTCACCCGCTTGCCCGCGTGGAGTGTGATCTGGTTTTCTTCGTACCACGCGAGCGGGTTGAGGAAGATCTCCTCGGGTTCCTGCGAGCCGTTGAGCACGTTCGACAGCATGATCCGGTTGTAGTTGCCGTACGGCTCATCGCCGAACATCACGATGTCGAAATCGTGATTCGGATCGGCGGCGAGAATGTCCTCGGCCATCCGCGCGCCCGCCATGCCGTTGCCGATGATGACGAGCTTGCGCCGCGTGACGGGGGACTCGTGAATCGTGTTCAACTGTATCACCGTCGGACTCCTTATATGCGGGCCGGCGTGGCCGGTTGCAGGTGGTGCATGTCTTCGAGGAAACCGACGAGGTGTTCGCGGAGTGCGTAGAATTCGCTGTTTTCGAGGAGTTCGTGCCGCACGCGAGGCCGCTCGAATGGCACCGTCAAAATGTCGCCGATCTTCGCCCGTGGGCCGTTCGTCATCATCACGACGCGGTCGGCCATGAAGATCGCTTCGTCGATGTCGTGCGTGACCATTACTGCCGTCATTCGCTCTTGTGTCCAGAGTTCGAGCAGCACTTGTTGGAGTTCGATTCGCGTGAGGGAATCGAGCATTCCGAACGGCTCGTCGAGCAATAGCAGCTTGGGTGTCAGGGCAAATGCGCGGGCGATGCCGACACGCTGCCGCATCCCTTGCGAGAGTTCCGCCGGTTTTTTGTGCAGCGCATCGCTGA
>JAYSYI010000664.1:0-2797 GCA_043727665.1 Limnoglobus sp.
GCAAAACTCCGCCGGCCATGACATAGCGATGTCAGCATCGTTTGCATGTCGTCTGGTTCGAACGCGGGCAGGTTCCACTCTGGCACCCACATCCGCAAACAGCGTGCGCGCAACCGGAACAATCCGGCGGCCGTATCGGCGGGCGGTAACACCTTGTCGAGGTTCCGGTGGGCGGCCTCGGACAGTATCTGTGCGGCCTCGGCTTCGTAAGTGATATGCCCATCGGTTTCGTCGATGATAAAGTCGGCGAATCGCGTGCGTTTGCAGGCGATCAATCGCTCGGTCGATGCATCGAACACGATCTCGTTCTTCACGCTCAGTTCGGTTGCTAGCAACCATTCGCGGCGTACGCCGGAAGCGATTCGAACAAACGACTCGACGCCGCCTGCATCAACATCAATCGCCACGAACAAATCGGGTTCGCTTACCCCGCTCGATGGTGCCAGTTTCACGCCACGCCCACCAATCATCCGTGCCCGGCGATCGTTGCGTTCGCGCCGTCGACACAAGCGATCTGGGTACGCCGCAAATATCGCCCGCAACAACGCGGTCGGTTCGTCGGTTTCCGCGTGGAGATTCATCGAGCGCAGCAACTGGTTCCGCGCATCGAGCACGCCACGAACGCCACCACGATGGAGTGTGCCGAGGTGCGAATACAACCGTCCGGTAAGCTCGAATTCTTCGATGACTTCGACGCGATCGAGCAAGTCCGATTCAGTCGAAGTGGCCGTTCGGTTCGAGTCCGATTCGCGAACGAACGGGTCGCGATCCGAAAGGAGCGCTGCCGCAAGTGCCGCACGGCGAACGCAGCCCAGGCGTTCGCCTTCGACGAGCATTCGCCCGAGTCGCGGGTGCAACGGCAACGCCGCGAGTTGCTGGCCGATGTCCGTCAATTGGCTGTTTTTGTAGGCACCCAGCAAGCTCAGGAGATCGGTCGCTTGCTTCAAAGCTTCCGGTTTTGGTGGATCGATCCACGGGAACGCCGCGAGGTCGGTTTCGCCTATTGCGAGCAGTTGTAGCACCGCCGGTGCGAGATCGACGCGGCGAATTTCGGGTTCTGTCACATCGGGCCGCGCACGTTGGCTCGCTTCGTCCCAGAGGCGGATACACGTGCCCGATTGCGTCCGCCCCGCACGCCCCGCACGCTGATCGGTCGACGCTTTCGAGATCGGTACTAACCGCAACCGGTCCATGCCGATACTCGCGTCGAACTCCATCTGCCGCGCGAAACCGGTGTCGATGACGACCGTCACGCCGTTGACTGTTACGGACGTTTCCGCGACGTTCGTTGCGAGGACGATCTTACGCCGATCGTGTTTTAGAAGTGCGCGATCTTGCTCCTCCGGCGAGAGTTCGCCATGCAGCGGCAGAATCAGCAAATTTCGCTCGGTGGCAAGGCGTTCGAGTTGTTCTTCGGTTTGGCGAATCTCGCGCAATCCCGGCAAGAAAACGAGTATGTCACCTTCGTAAGAATCGATGCTGTCGCGAACCGCTTGCGCGGCGGCTTCGGTGATTGGCGTGTCGGAGCGGCGAGCGCGATAGCGAATTTCAACGGGGTACGTTCTCCCCTGGCTGACAACAGTCGGACAGTCGCTGAGATACTTCGCAACAGTTGCCGTGTCGAGCGTGGCGGACATTACGACTGTGCGCAGTTCGGGCCGCACCGTTTGGCGAAGGAGCCGCATCATGCCGAGCGCGAGGTCGGCTTCAATATCGCGTTCGTGGAACTCGTCAAAGACGACGCACGACACCGATTCGAGGAACGGGTCGTCGTGAAACATTCGCAGCAAGATACCGGGCGTGACGCAAATTACCTTCGTACTCAGCCCGAACTTCTTGTCGAACCGCACGCTGTAGCCGAACGTCTGCCCGAGCGGGGTGCCATGTTCGTACGCCATGCGACGGGCCGCAGCGCGGGCGGCTACACGACGCGGTTCGAGAACGATCACGAGACCCGTGCCATCGATCAGCGCGGGTGGGACGCGGGTCGTTTTGCCCGCCCCGGTCGGCGCGTGGAGCACGACTGCGTTGCATTCGCGGAGCCGGGCGAGCAGTTCGGGAAGGACAACGTCGATCGGAAGTTTTTCGATGTTCATGCGAAAGGGATTGTAGCGAGCGATGGCGGATGTATACTCATGCACTATCAAACGACTTGGAGGTACCCGAACGTTGAATAAACCCCCGTCTGGTCAGTCTCTTGGCCTCGCTGCCATTTTGTTTCTCACGCTCGCTGTGCCCGGCATCGCACAAGATGCCAACCGAAAGTCATTCCGTTGGGGGACCGATCCCACTGGTGGCGCGCCGTTTATTTATGCCGACCCCGACGGCAAATTCATCGGTTTCGAGGTCGATTTTGCCGAGTATCTCTCGAAGCGAATCGGTCGCAAAAGCGAATTCGTAAAGGGCGATTGGGACAAACTTCCCCAGTTACTCGATCAGCCCGCGACCGACGACGAAGGGATCGATGCCGTCCTGAATGGCTACGAATATAGTGCGGATTTAGCGAAACAGTATGCGCCATCGCGGCCGTACTACGTCTATCGCGTTCAACTCCTTGCGCACAAAGACGACGACACCATCGAAGACTGGGTCGATCTCGTCGCGCGAAACGGCAAACCGGGAAAGAGCGTCGGCGTACTCGGTGGCACCGCAGCGCATGCGTATCTCAACGCGCGATTTGAGAAGCGCATCGATCTGAAAATCAACCCCGATGTCGCTACCGTCATCGGTCTCGTCAAGGATAAACGCCTCGATGCCACGGTGCAGGACAGCCCCGCCGCACGATACTTTTTGCGCG
>JAYSYI010000665.1:0-2796 GCA_043727665.1 Limnoglobus sp.
CGTCACGGTCGCGCTCAGTTGCGTCATCGCCTCGGCGGCGACGCGCCCACTGACGGCGACGATGCGGCGAACGCCCTTCGCGACCGGTTCTTGCGAGGCGATTTTGAAGTAGCCGATGCCACCCGTGCGCGGCATATGCGTACCGCCGCAAAACTCGATCGAGTCGTCGAAGTTTGCTTTTTCGGGTGTCTCCGGGCCTACCATGACGACCCGTACGGGGTCCGGGTATTTCTCGCCGAACACCGCTTGTACGCCATCGACTTTCTTCGCATCCGCGAGTGGCATCGTGATTGCCGTGATGCTGAGATCGCGACCGATGCGCTGATTCACGAACGCTTCGACCTGGCGAATTTCCTCCGCTGACAGTGGCTTGTCGTGCGCGAAGTCGAATCGAGTTTTCGCATCATCGACGAGCGAACCTTTCTGCTCGACGTGCCCACCGAGGACCGTCCGCAAGCCGAGGTTCATGAGGTGCGTGGCGGTGTGGTTCCGCATGATGTCGATGCGGCGAAGCGTCGACTGCACGAGATTCGCGGACTGCCCGACCGCGATTTCGCCATCGAGCAATGTGCCGAAATGCAAGATCGTATCGCCGAGGCGTTGCGTGTCTTCGACTTCGAACTCCGCACCCGCTGCCGTGCGGATGGTGCCCGTGTCGCCGACCTGTCCGCCTTGTTCGCCGTAAAAGTTCGTGCGGTCCAGAACTAACGCCACGGTCTCGCCGGCAAGGATTTTCCTGCTGACGATCATTTCGTTATCGCGCACCCATCCGAGAATTTTCGCATCGATCGCATCGGGGAGATACTTCGCCGAATCGTCGGTGTTCGGCAGTTCGCCCTTCACGGCGGTGACCGTAAATTTCTTGCCGCCTTTGCGTGCCCGCTCTTGGGCTTCCTTCATCGCTTTATCGTAACCGGTGACATCGACGGTCAGCCCTTGCTCGGCGGCCATCTGCTGGGTGATGTCGATGTACAGGCCGAAGGTGTCGTAGAGTTTGAAGGCGTCCGCACCGGTGACGACGTTCGTTGCGTCGGCCTTCGTGCGCTCGGCGATGCCCATGAATAGCTTGATTCCACGATCAAGGTTACGCAAGAACGCGACTTCCTCGGTGTAGATTTGTTCGCGGACTTTCTCGGGATTCCGCTTGAGTTCGGGGAACGCCGTGCCGAACTGCGCGACGACTGTTGGCACGAGTTTGTGCAGGAACGGGCCATCGGTGCCGAGGCACTGGCGGCCGTATCGTTCGGCACGGCGCAGAATGCGTTTCAGCACGTAGTCACGGCCATCGTTGCCGATTGTTGCACCGTCGGTCAGCGCGAACGTTAGCGTGCGGATATGGTCGCCGATGACGCGGTACGCAATGTCCTTCACGTCGTCGAGTTTTGCGGTGTAGGCATCGGCAACGGTGATCGTGCGAATCGCGTCGAAGATCGGCGTAAACACGTCGGTGTCGTAGTTGCTGTCTTTGCCGTTGAGCACGGCGCAGATGCGCTCGAACCCCATACCGGTATCGACGTGTTTCGCGGGGAGTGGCGTCAGGCTCTTGTCCGCATTGCGGTTAAATTGAATGAAGACGTTGTTCCAAATTTCGATGACATCGGGGCTGCCACCGTTCACGAGTTTCGCGCCTCTGCGGTCTGGCGTGCGGTCGAAGTGAATCTCCGTACACGGGCCGCACGGGCCGGTTTCGCCCATCTCCCAGAAGTTGTCCGCTTTGTTCCCGAGGTGGATTTGTGCGGCGGGTACACCGACCGATTTCCAGATCTCGGCTGCTTCGTCGTCCTTGGGGATGCCGTTGTCCGGGTCGCCCTCGAACACCGTCACGTGAAGTCGCGTTTTGTCGAGTTTCCAGACTTCGGTGAGGAGTTCCCACGCCCACGTGATCGCTTCCTTTTTGAAGTAATCGCCGAAGCTCCAGTTGCCGAGCATTTCGAAGAAGGTGTGGTGATACGTGTCTTTTCCCACGTCGTCGAGGTCGTTGTGTTTGCCACCGGCGCGGATGCATTTCTGCGTGTTCGCCACGCGCGTAAACTTCGGTTTTTCCGTACCGAGGAAGTAAGGCTTAAACTGGTTCATCCCCGCGTTAGCGAACAGCAACGTCGGGTCGTCGAGCGGCACAACGGGCGACGATGCCACGAACGTGTGGCCGTGCTTCGCGGTGAAGAAATCGATGAACTGCTGGCGAATGTCACTCGACGAGAGCATGAAAACCTCGGGTCACAAAGAAGTTGTAAGTGGCAAACCGTACCATTTCAGTTTACAAAACGCGAGTCTCGATCACTTGTACCAACAACGATCCACTCGGAACTATTGACTATTTTCGTTGGGAAATGAGTACTTTTTAGTTTTTAGTTGAGAGTGGTTTGTTGATCGCGTCGTAAATCACTCGCAATGGCAGGTTGGTTTCGCGGGCGATGCGTGCGCATTCCTCGTATTCGGGCACGATAATGCTGTGGCCGTCGCGCCAGCCGCGTTTGGCTTTAACAGTACCCCATTCGGTGTCAATGGCGATGGTTTCGCGTTGCAATGTCGAACGTTCGGCCTTCGTGCGGCGGATGCCGAAACTGCCGGTCTCTTGGAACAAGATCGTTTCGAGATCGTTGCGTTGGCTTTCGTGACAGATCACTGTCAGTAGCACGCCGGGGCGTTGTTTCTTCATTTGAATCGGTACTGCGAACACATCGAGCGCACCGGCAGCAAACAGTTTTTCGATGGCGTAGCCGATGATTTCACCGGGGCAATCGTCGAGGTTCGTTTCGAGAACCGTCACCGTCTCCGCGTGGCTTCCGAATTGTC
>JAYSYI010000666.1:0-2789 GCA_043727665.1 Limnoglobus sp.
AGTCAGTTTGCGATCAACGCGCACACGCCGCACATCGAGCGGATCGGCGCGTACGTTTGGCACATCCTCCCCGCTGGCATCACCTGTTTCGGCCGCGATGGACTCGCAATCGAGAAGTGGCTCGCCAGTAGCAAAACGCACTCAGTGAAAAGCGGTACGCAACGGACAATTTGCCGCGTGGTTCTGCCCGCCGGTGCGGTCGTGATCAAACAGAGCCGCATCAACACCCCACGCGCTTGGGCGCGGGAAATCCTCCGCCCGGCCAAGGCGCGGCTCGAATTTGAGAACGCGATGGCGCTTCGCGAACTCGGGTTGCCCGCTGCCGAACCGCTTGCATGGGGCAGCCGTCACCGGCGGCTCCCAGGCGAAAGCATCTTGATTTCCCGCAGTATCGACGCCGGGCACCCGCTCGATCGATTCCTCGAAACAACGCCATTGCGGTCGGCGTTACGGCAACGCATTGCGGTCGAACTCGGCAAATTGCTCGCGAATATGCACGATGTGGGCGTCGCGCACCCCGACCCGCACCCTGGGAATCTGCTCGTCGAAATCGATGATGGGGTGCCGCAGTTCACGTTGCTCGATGTCCACGCGGTCCGCTTCGGTGCGCCGCTGACCATTCGCGAACGCATCGATAACCTCGTACTGTTTGGCCGGTGGTTCCAACTCCGTGCGACGCGGGCGGATCGCTTGCGGTTCTGGCAAGCGTACCGCGACACGGCCACTGCGGGTGTGGCGATTCCGCGTATTCTTGCTGTCGAAGTCGAACGCCGCACGTCGGTATCGAATCAGCGATTCTGGAACGGGCGGTTCACACGCTACTGCCGGACGAATCGCCTGTTCAAACGCCAAAACGGGCACCGGACCGCAGGACATGCGGTTCGCGATCTGGAACCGGCATACTTCGAGCGATTGCTCGCCGACCCCGATTACCCCTTCCGTGAAGCGAACGTTGTTGTACGCAAGGATTCTCGCAGTTCGACCGTGATCGAGTGGACGGTTGCTACGAAAGACGGCCCGCGAACCTGGATTTACAAGCGATTCCGTGTGAAATCCGCACTCGCATTGGTCAAGAACCGCCTACGTGCCTCCCCGGCGATGCGTTCGTGGTTGTACGGCCAAAACCTGCTCGAACGCTGGCTGCCGACGGCTCGCCCGCTCTGTGTCATCGAACGCAAACGCTATGGCGGTCCGGCAGAAGGCTACTTGCTGTTCGAGAAAGTCCCTGATGCACTCGACCTCGTTGAAGCCGTTACGGCACGTCAGCCGCTTCGCATTCGGTCCGTGTGGGCGTCGGCACTCGGGCGATTGATCCGCACGCTGCACGATCGCCATGTGTCGCATCGCGATCTGAAAGCACCGAACATCTTGCTGCGTAACGCCCGTACGCGGCCACTCGAAGCGGTGCCGGTGTTAATCGACCTCGTCGGCGTGGTGCCGGGCCGCGAAGTGCCACAATGCGTGCGCGTACGCGATTTGGCACGCGTGAATGCGAGTTTCATCGGCAATCCGCTCGTCACGCGGACGGATCGTTTGCGGGTTCTGCGTGCGTACCAAGGTTGGGCGCTTTACGGGAAAGCGGAATGGAAAGCGGTTTGGCGAGCAATCGAAATCGCGACGAACGCGAAGCGTGAGAAGAACGCGAAGAGCGGTAGGCCGCTTTCGTGATGATCGCACGCACATTCCGGACATCCGGCTGAAGTTGCCGAGTCGTAGGAACCGATGTTAGAAGTGTCGGCATTAGCCGATGGCGATGGTTTTGGGCACCAGGAGACGGCCGGCATGACGCCCGCACACACACGGCGACCGAAACTGGCGGCGATCCTTGCCGCCACCGGTTGGCTCGGCTTCGCCGCTGCCGGCTGCGAGTCGATCCGCGGTGGGGCCGTCGTACCGAATCCATCCAGCGACCCTGCTGTGGCTGCGAATCCTGCTCCGCAGCAAGTCAAACGGCCTGCGAAACACTGGCTCCGCGTCTCGCAGTACGTCATGTACTCCGATACGCCACTCGACGCGAACGACACGCTTTTCCGCGAGATTGCCGAACTCCCCGACCGCATCCAATCGGAACTGCGCCTGCCCACGGGCGAATCGCTGGTGCAGGTCTTCCTGTTCGATACGCAAGAGAAATACGAAGCGTACATGTCCGGGCGTTACCCGCGGTTGCCGAGCCGTCGGGCGTACTTTATCTCCGAGCCACGCGGTTCCGGTGGCGACGATTTGCTCGTTTACACCTTTATGGGCGAGCACCTTCGCGTCGACCTACGCCACGAACTGACGCACGCCACACTCCACGGCGTGCTGAAGGGCGTACCGCTTTGGCTGGACGAAGGGTTGGCGGGGTTCTTCGAGTTGCCACCGAACCAGGATGGCGTGAACCCGACGCACCTGGACACATTGCGTCGCGGGCCGTTTCAGCCCGATTTGGCACGGCTCGAAAAGCTTGGCCAAGTTCGCCAGATGGAAAAGCCCGAGTACCGCGAAGCGTGGGCCTGGGTCCATCTCATGTTGCGTGGCAATCCGGCATCCAAAACCATCCTGCTCGACTACGTCCAAGCCTTGCGAACGAACCCGAACCCTGGGCCGCTTTTGCCGCAGTTAAAGACCGCGCTCACCGACCCAAATGCGATCCTCGCCGATCACCTTGCGAAGACGGAATTCCCCGTAATTGCCCGTGGAAAAGCGCCGTGAAATCGACGTAAGTCACAATTGCGGACGCTGAAAAACCGTGTTTTTCGTGTTTTTTCGTCTCAAAAGGGTCGTTTTCGATCGCGAATTACTTATCGGTT
>JAYSYI010000667.1:0-2789 GCA_043727665.1 Limnoglobus sp.
GTAATTTCAATATTGTCGGATCCGACGATGCGATCTCGGTCGCGTCGTCGGGTGTTCGCGGCCGTAAACCAGGATGACAAGTTATGAAAGCAAAATGCATTCTGCTCGCTATCGGGTTCCTCATCATCGAGTCCATTGCCTCACCTGTTTCATGTGCGGCACCCGCACCAAAGGAAAAGCCGGCGATTTCATGCGAGCTCATCGTCACTGGCAAGACCGATAATTTAACTTTTTCTGACTCAGGTGATGTGATCATCACCAACAACTCCAACCAGACGATCGATATCGGAACCACGATTGGGCCGCTCGGTTTCATGGACATAAAAGTCAGAGACCCGAAAGGTGACACTGTGAAAACTCAACCATATGCATGCTTTCGTTCTCCGTCGTTTAAGGCTACCCCTCACCTGTTAAAAGCTGGGGAGTCTTATCACGCTCCACTCGGGATGCTATTCGCAGTCCGCAAAGAGAATCGCGTGGTCGGGACATACAAGGTGCGGGCGGTGTTCACGTTTGAAAAGAAAGTCTACGAGTCGGCAGAGGCTGAGGTGAAGTGGACGGACGACAAGTGATTTCAAGCGTTTAGGTTCCGACGATGCGACCTCGGTCGCGTCGTTTGGTATGCAGGTAATTGGCTTTTGGGCCGCCCTGAAAGCCACTTCGCGATGTTACGCAACGGATCGCAATTGTTGCGATCCGTTGACACTTCGATTGTTCAATTCACGATTGCCCGCAAATTTTCTGTATCTTTCGCAATTTGCCCTTTCGCTACGACCCAAGCCGTTCTAAGCTGCATGAAAACAACGACCTCAACCGGTTTTGGCGGTTGGGGTCGGGGCCAAGCTCTGTGGTTTTACTCGTGGTGCCAACGCCGCGTATGCAACCGCGAAAAGGCAAACCCGCCGCAAGACGGGGGCGCAAAGCGATGGGCCTGCGGTCGGTGCCCCCCACCGATGACCGTAGGTCGCCAAGCTACCGAACGGATGAACAGGCGAAGTGCCCGTCCATCCTCGGATCGATCACGATCCGCTCACCATGGGGCCGTTTGGAACGGTTACCCAGAGCTTGACCCAGTTTTTTAGCATCGCTACCAACGAGCCACTTTTAACAAGTACCTACGTTTGACTTCGATGAATCGTTGTGGGTAAACAGTATTCTCGATCTAGACGGAAACAACTCGAACGGTTACGATTGTAAAACTGAACTTCCGCTCTTTTTGGAGTCGTAACATGTCTCACAGTTCCAGTTCTTTTCAGTGCGACCAACTCAACATCGAAGAACGCATTTCTCTGGTTACTGCGATCTGGGACAGCATTGCGGAAGAGCCGTATCAACCACTTCTCACCGAGGATCATCGACTCGAATTACAGCGACGGTTGACAGATCACGCTGCAAATCCCGACGATACGATACCGTGGGAAGTTGTGAAGGCAGACGCGTTGGCCCGGTATCCACGATGAATCTTGGTCGTTTCGGTCTCTCATACTTCGCGAAATCCTTCGGTTTGGCAACATCGCATCTGACACATTCTTCAAATCTTTTTACTCTCTCCGGAACTCTACCGCTTGTCGGGGCTAGGCGGCCTTCTACGATATTTTTGCAACCGTCCGCACCGGACTGGCGAGAACAGGCACCTATGACGCAGCCCGCAATCCAGGTCCAAAACTTGTGTAAAGACTACGGCGCGATCAAAGCCGTGGACCTCATCAACTTCGAAGTCGCCCCCGGCGAACTCGTTGGCTTCCTCGGCAACAACGGGGCTGGCAAGTCGACAACCATGCGAATTCTCACGACGTTCATCCCGGCGAGTTCCGGGTATGCTCGCGTCGGCGGGTTCGATGTCATGTACCAATCTGCCGAAGTCCGCAAACGGCTCGGCTACCTGCCCGAGAGCGTGCCGTTGTACCCGGAAATGCGCGTCGAAGAGTATCTCACGTACCGTGCGAAACTCAAAGGCGTCGAACGTTCGGGCCGCACGAAGCGGATCGACTATTGCCTCGAACGATCGCGAATCAAGGAAGTCCGCCGTCGCCTGCTCGGCACGCTGTCGAAGGGCTACCGCCAACGTGTCGGGCTAGCG
Source organism: Limnoglobus sp. (assembly GCA_043727665.1). Classification (GTDB taxonomy): domain Bacteria; phylum Planctomycetota; class Planctomycetia; order Gemmatales; family Gemmataceae; genus Limnoglobus. The sequence continues at coordinate 2,081 of JAYSYI010000667.1, forward strand.
GACACGCTACTTTCTGATCCGCCGGTGTTGATCCTCGACGAACCGCTATCGGGCCTCGACCCCGTTCAGCAAGAAGAAACGCTATCTGCGATTCGCGAACTCGGCGGCCAGCATACGGTGCTGTTCAGTAGTCACCATTTGCCCGATGTCGAGAAGGTTTGCGACCGCGTCATCATCATCAATCGTGGCCGTATTAAGTTCGACGGACGGCTTTCGGATATCCGCTCCAGCGTGCCGACGGTGTTGATCGAAGCGCGTGGCACGGTCGAACAAATTGAACCACACCTGCGTGCCGTGTCCGGCGTGCTCGATATGAAATCGATCCCGACCGATGCGGAATATGCGGCATTCGAAGTGAAGGCGGAGTCGGGGCACGATATTCGCGAAACGCTCGCGAAGCGGTTGCACGATCGGGGCCACCCGATTCGTCGGCTCGAACTGCAACGCGAAAAGCTCGAAGACATTTACATGCGGATCTCCGTTCGCGGCGAATGATTTTGTTTTCCCACGACCGCAATTGAGTAATCTCCATGACGACTGCGACGGATACGACGAAACCAATGGAACAGGCCCCGTCCGATATGCGGACCGAGGAGCCGACCTTCGCGCGAATCATCGGCCTGTTTGGTGGCGGGTTGGCGATTCTCGGCATCATCGCGGTGATCGCGAATCACTCGGAGCCACGCCTCGTACCGAGCGGGCTGGGCTA
>JAYSYI010000668.1:0-8535 GCA_043727665.1 Limnoglobus sp.
AGCCACCAGAGTTGGAATGCCCGCTCCGGCCCGCAGCCACAGAATCGAAAACCAGAATAGATTGGCACGTTGCCGATATGTGCATCCGAACAGGCGATCACCCAGCGTGCCGGATAGCAGAACGTCGCTTGCCAGAAGCTGCGTTCCTGGCCCGTCAGCCAGCGATGCCCGTGCTCCAATACGTAGTTGTTGAAGCGGTTATCGCAGAGGTCGCCGGGCAACATCGCCAGGTCCAAGCCGACGACGTTCAGCGGCCCCCACCACATCCCCAAAACGAATGCGGCGACGCACAACACCCAGTGCCAACGACGATCCGGATTCACGGTAACGGCTCATCGGGTTCCACGATCCGCACATCGAATATCGAGAATCGCTCCGTCTCCGGTTCGGTGCGGAATGTCACGAAGAATTTGCCGGGCCGCACATGGAAAGTCTTTTCGATTTTGCACCCGGCCTTCGGTACCGCGTGTTTGTCGATGTCGGAATTGTAATACGCACACGTTAGTATTGCTGCGTCCGAACCCGCGTTTCCGACCTGAAATGACAGGCGAATCGTGCGACTGCGGTCGCTCGGGTTCCCGATTGTCATTCGTGTGGTCGGCCTCACGAAGTGCGATTTTCGCGGTCGTTCGTTCGGCGAATCGTTTTGGAAACCATCGAGAAACAATACCGAAATGCGTTCGTGCTCGCGTTTTGTGGCGGCGGCAAATGCCGTGTCGCCGAGCGTTTGCCGAAGGCGTTCGCGGTACGGCCGCAGATCGAAAAAATGCTGTTTGCCATCGGCGTGAACGAGCACCGGCGTATCCGCGCCAACGGCTTTGCGGATCGAATCGTGCATCGGGCCGATGTTCCGTGCTTCGAGGATGTTGGCGTTGACGTGGATGCCCTCGAAGCCACGAAGTACCGCGCGTTTCACGAGGTCGTCGACCGGACCTTCGGCGAGTTCGCGCAACCAATAATCGGCGTCGCGGCCCTTCATCGCGCCGTAGCTGAACCGCAATCGCTTCGTGTGCAAGTACCCGCGCACGTGGTCGTAATTCGTCTCGGGCCACTCGGCGTACGGCAACGTCATCACCATTCCTTCGGGCAGTCGCGCTTCCATTTCCGCGTAATAGCGAGCGTCGCGACGATACTCGGTTTGTTCGTAATCGCCTTCAGGGCCAGTCGGAAACCAGCTAAGCGGCGTTTGATCGTACATGCCGATTGCCGTCAACGCGACGAGTGCCAAAACGCGAACGAGCCGCCGGCGACCCATCAGCAACCAATCGAGCCAACGTGCCACCGCGAGCAATGCGAGGAACGCGAGGAAGATGCTGATGCGGTTGTACGCGCGCACTTGTGCGGAGATCATCACCGCGAATGCGGCCCCGATACCGCTGACGGTACCGATGAGAAACGCCGTCATCGCCAGCCCCGCCGTCACCCGCAACATCCGGTCGCGATGCAACCCGCAGACGCACGTCGCAAACAACAGCAACAACCCGACCGCACCGGCGATGCCGAAGCTCGATGAGTTGCTTTCGTTTTGCATGATCGAGCGTTCGCGATCTGTGCTGTAGTACGTTTCTCGCACGTTGCGGAACGACGCGAGTTTGTGTTCGTATGGCGGGAGAAATAGCTCGATGAGCCGCAGCCCGTAGTTCTCGGCTTCGACGGCTCGCCGTTCGTGAACGCTCGTGTTGTGGCCATTGGAATAGGAGTACACAATCGCGGGTGCGTGGTTCAACAAGCCGACGAGGAAGATCGTGCCGACCATCAGCATCGCGGCCGCAAACGCGCGGAATCGCCCCGTGTTCACCCAGCCCGATAGCCCGCCGACGAACAGCAACCCCGAGGCGAAGAACGCATAATACGCGCCGCCGGATGCCGTGACCGCCGCAACGACAATCGCCACGATCGGTGCCTGCCAACCGCGTTCCTTGCGGAAGAACGGCAGTTGGCCCATCCCGATTTCAATCGCATACAGTAACGCGAACGGCACGAGATAATAGGCCGACAGAAAGTAGTGCGATTGAAACCGCAGCGTGTGATACGGCTGAAATGCATACAGCACGCCGCACATCGCTGCGACCCACGGCGACACGCCGAGCCGCCACAACACGAGCGTTGCCGTAAGTGCCGCAAGCGGGTAACCGAGTAAATAGTAGACGTTGAACACGACGACAACATCGGGAATGCACTGCCCGAGAAGCCAGATCATCGCGAAGTGAAAGTGATCGACCACGGGGAAATCGTGCGTTTCCTGGATGCCCGGCGCGCCGAGTCGCTCGTTCCGCCAGTGGCTCCCGCGTTCGATCGTGGCCTTCACCAGTGGCAAAATCAACAAGCCATCGTCGCCGTAATGTAGCGGTAACTGCAACCGCGCGACCGACAGCCGATACCCGAGAACGACAACGACCCCGCTGAGCAATACCGCCAACGCACACGGCAACATTACCTCGCGCATTCGCCGCATCGCACGCCCTCCCGGATTGTCCATTCGCATACTGTATAGGTATCACCCGGAACGCGGTTCGTCGGGCAGGTCGAAGGCGAGTAGCGGTTCGTCTTTAAGGTGGGAACTGACGCTTACGGTGAAGGTGCTGCCGCGGCCGAGTTCGCTCTTGATCGCGATGTCACCACCGAGGAGTTTCGAAAGTTCCTTGACGATCGACAACCCGAGGCCGGTGCCGCCTTGTTCGCGGGTGAGCGGGTTCGCCGACTGGCGGAACTTGTCGAAGATCGACTCTTGTTCCTCGGGCGCGATCCCCACGCCCGTGTCTTCGACGGTGAATCTCGCCACGCCATTGGCCACGTTGACGCCGAGCGTAACGCGGCCGCCTTCGGGTGTAAATTTCACCGCGTTCGAGACGAGATTCGCAAGAATCTGCCGCAATTTACCCGCATCTTGCCGCACCGCAGGCACATCGGGCAACACGTGCAACCGCAGTTCGACGTTCTTTTTCTCCGCCTGTTGGCGAAACATCGCTGCCACATTTTCGCACAGTTCGCCGACTGCGAGCGGCTCCGGGTGCAACCGCATCTTGCCCGATTCTACTTTCGCCAAGTCCAGAATATCGTTGATGAGCGCCAGCAATTGTTGCCCGCTCGTCATGATGTTCGCGGCGTAACGCTGTTGCTTCTCGCTGAGGTTGTCCGCGTTCAGCAGCACTTCGCTAAACCCGATGATGCTATTGAGCGGCGTGCGTAACTCGTGGCTCATCGTCGAGAGGAAATCGCCCTTCAAGCGGTTCGATTCGTACAGGGCCATGTTGACGCGAGCGAGTTCGTCAACCTTGCGATCGAGGTCGGTAATCAGCCCGCGGTTGCGGTCTTGCATACTGGTGAGGTTGCGCAACATCCGGTTGAACGCGACCGAAAGATCTTCGAATTCGTCGCCCGTTTGGATCTCGCTACGCACGTTCAGTTCGCCAGAAGCAATCGCCTCGCTGACGTCTTTGAGGTGCTTGAGTGGCTTGACGATCACGTAGCGAATGATGAGGTAACTACCGAGGAGAATCAGCACAGTGGTGCCGAAGGCGAAGGCAATGAGCAGCGCGCGGTTCTGGTGGAAACCGGTCTCGATGAGTTCCGTGGACATGCGCACGCGCACGACCGCCATGAGGTCGGCTTCTTTCAAATCCGGCGCGGGGTGGCTGACGAACTTCGCGCTACGGTGGCACTCGAGGCACGTCGCCCCGGCACGCACAGGGCTGAAGTACAAGTACGCTTTCTCTGCGCGTAACAGCTTCGTTTCTTCCCTCAAATCCGGATATTTTTGGAACGCCTGCACGATCGGCAGATCCTCCGCCGTCGGTTGCGTATCGGGCGTGCCGGAGATCGCTGCGTACAACTTATACTTGTAACCCTTCAACTGCGTCGGCAAATCTTCTTCGGCAAGGCGCTGATATTTATCGAGCATCTCGCGCGCATCGTTCGTCAGGTGAACCCGCGCGATGACGGCCGGCACGAGCGTCTGCCCCGTGTTCTGAAGTTGATCGTACGCGAGTTCTTCGGTCTGCCAGGCGTAGACGTAGAAGCTGATCGACATCAGTAAAATGACGCCCGAACCGAGCAAGTACCGGCATTTGCGTTCGAGGCCCGTTTCGCCGAGCAAACGCTTGAACCCGCGGTAAGACATAGGCAGTGCGTGGTTTCAGAAGGGGCTGAGAGTGAGCGTTGCGATTAGCTTACTGCGATTGCGTCGGCCCACCAGCCTCAAACAGTTCTCGTTGCGCTCTCATGTCATTCGCGACGTTCGCATTTCCTACGACCAAGAGGCTAAAATGTTCTGCGGTTGCGGGAATCGTGACAAAGAAACGAGCCGCGTATTTGTATTCGCTCGTATCATTCTGTTAATCTCTGCCGCGATAGTTTCACCCATCGGAGGAATGTGCGTGTTCGATCTTGCTAAAGTGCAAACTGCGATTCAGACGGCCGGTATTGATGGCTGGCTGATGTACGATTTCCGCGGCAGCAACATCCTCGCGCAGCGTGTGGTCGGCCTGGCGGAGAAGAAACTCTCGCGGCGCTGGTTCTATTTCGTGCCCGCCACGGGCGAACCGAAGAAACTCGTTCATACGATCGAACCGGCGGCACTCGATAGCCTGCCAGGCACTTCGAAAACGATCTATCGTACGTGGCAAGAACTCGAAGAAGGCGTCTGCCAAATTATCATCGGCATGGGCCGCGTGGCGATGGAGTATTCGCCGCGCAACGGCAACCCGTACGTCTCGCGCGTCGATGCGGGCACCGTCGAACTCGTGCAGTCGTACGGCCCCGTTGTCGTCTCTTCGGGCGACCTCATTCAACAGTTCGAGGCGACGTGGGACGACGAACAAGCGAAGTCGCACTTCGAGGCCGCCAAGCACACCGACTCCGCGTACGGCGTGGCGTTCCAGTTCATCGCCGATGAGATTCGCGCGAAGGGCCAGACGACCGAATGCACGGTGCAGAAGCGGATCATGGAGCATTTCCGCACGCACGGTCTGACGACGTATAGCCCGCCGATTGTCGGAGTCGGCCCGCACTCCGGCGACCCGCATTTCGAGCCGCTAACCGAACGCGATTCGCCGATCCGCAAGGGCGATTACGTGCTGATCGACCTGTGGGCTAAGATGAATCGACCGCGTGCGGTCTACAGCGATCTCACCCGAGTGGCGTACGTCGGCGAAACGGTGCCGGAAAAGTACGCGAAGATTTTCGACATCGTCGCCGCCGCCCGCGATGCGGCCATCCAGCGAGTGAGGGATGCGTTCGCCGCCGACGAACCGCTGATGGGTTACCTCGTCGATCAAGCGTGTCGGGAAGTGATCGAACGCGCGAAGTACGGGGCGAATTTCACGCACCGTACCGGCCACAACATTGGGCAGGAAGTTCACGGCAACGGTGCCCATATGGACGGCCTCGAAACCCGCGAAGATCGCTGCGTGATTCCCCGCACCTGCTTCAGCATCGAACCGGGAATCTACCTACCAGAGTTCGGCGTGCGTTCGGAAATCAACGTCTACATCGACGCCGAACGTGCGGTTCACGTTACCGGCGGCGAATTGCAAACCGCCGTCCACACCATCATCGTTTAACAATCGCAAGTTCGACCGCTGTCGTATCTGGAAGGAACTCCCGTTCCTCCAAGGCGGCCCGAGCGCGACGCCGTTGCTGTACTGCATCGGCAACGATAATCGCTACTGCCACCCAGACACATGCGAGTGCGGCCCAATCGTACCATTGCCGCGTTTCGTTCAGTACGAGCACGGCAATCAGTAATTGCACCGTTGGCGAAACGTGTTGAATGAAGCTGATTGCGAGCAATTCAAGGTGCTTCAAGGAAATCGCGAATGTGACGAGTGGCACGACCGTGACCACGCCGCTGAGCGCGAGCAAGCCGTTGAGTTGTAGATCGGGGCCGAAACTACCCGTGCCGATGGTAGTGAGGTAAACGAGGTAGGCCATGCTGAGCGGCAGTAGAATCAGCGTCTCGCCCATTAGGCCGGTTGCGCTATCGACGGGCGTCACTTTCCGCACCAAGCCGTAGAGGCCGAACGAGATCGTCAGCGAGACCGCGAGCCACGGGAACGACATCGCCGCAATCGAGGGAATCAGGATGGCGATAGCCACGATCGCGAGTGCGGGGTAGTGGGCCGGGCGGAGTTTTTCGCCGAGAAAAACCGTACCGAGGAAGGCGTTCACCAACGGCATCATGAAGTATCCGAGGCTCGCCTCGGCCACGTTTCCGTGAACGACCGCGTAAATGTATAACAGCCAGTTGAGCGCGAGTAATCCCGAACTGAGCGCGAGAATCGACATGAGTCTGCGCGAGCGTAACAACCTGCTGACGGCTTTCCAGTTGCCGAGATACGTCGTCAGAATCGCGAGCACGCCGATCGACCAAACGATGCGGTGCGCGAGAATTTCCTGTGCGGGCACGTGCCGAACGAACAGGAAATACAGCGGGATCAACCCCCACCACGTATACGCGATCAACCCGAAGAAATAGCCAGTTCGCACGTTGGCCGTCGAAGAATCGGACACCGATACACCCACTTTTCACAAGATTCAGAATCCGCAAGCCTCGACCGATCCGAGCGGTCCGCGAGGTTTCAGACAGTATAGGTTCAAAGGGGCGTCCGGTATGCTGTCCGAGCAAAACATCGAAGCCGAACTCAGCTATGCTTGTTTGCATGCGGTTGCGTCGCGAGCCGGATTTTCGTGCGAGTACAGCCGGAAGAGTGGCTGAAAATCAGTGACGAATCGCCGATCGCCAACGATGTGCGTAATGGGTCAGCCATACCCTACTTCTTCGCGGCCATCGGTGGCAGGATTGGCTTGAACTCGTCCTTGCCCTTTTTGTCGAGGTTGATGTTCAGGTCGGCGTTGTCGAACTCGACCTTCGCGCCGGCTGTGGGGACTTCGACTTTTGCCGTCCAGAGAATCGCGTTGACGACGATGCGGCGGAAATTCTCATCGGCCCAGTTGCGGTGGAAGTGCCCGCCAGTGAAACCGAAGCCGCGGCCGCCGTCCTTCTCGCGATCGTATGCCCATGCGAGCGTTTCGATCATCCCCGCTCGAGCCTTGGCGGCCTTCGTGCCGCGCGTGCCATCGGGCGGCAGCGCTTGCAGAATCGGCGTGACGTTCTTCATATCGTCGACGAATCGCATGTTGTAATACCACTCGTCGCGAATCGTGAACGGCTTCACGCCTTGCGTCGTCGGGTGCTTCGGCAGGCTACGCACTTCGGCGTCCCAGTGCGGATTGATGCTGAAATCTGGCTCGTAATAGCCGCCCATCCAGCCGAGTACGCGCTTGCCATGCTGCGGCAGATAATCCACGGCGTAGTGTAGGTTCACCCAACCGGTGCCTTTGTCCATGAGCTTCTGAATCTTGTCCATGCGGTCGCCTTGCACGACGGGGTGACCGTTGCGGCCGTCCATGTAAAAGAGAATCGTGTCGGCGGTATCGAGGAGCTTCTCGTTCTTCGGCCAACCGTCTTTCGCCATGATCGGGAACACGCCCGGCGTCTGCTGAAGCAGTTTCATGAGGATGGCTGTCCCCGCGAAGAATTCGTGATCGCCGGGGCCGTGGCTCGGCTTACCCGCGATGAGCAGAACCCGTTTGCCGACGAAATCGGCCGGCGGTTCGACTTCGAGTTTCACCTTCGATTGATCGTAAGGGTTCGGTTTGGCATCGTCGGCCTTGGCCGCAGTCGTCAACAGGCACGACAACAACAGGAGCAGGGAGAGGCGGATCATTGGCGGAAAAACTCCAAACGAGTAACGGAGAGCATCACTGTAAGCGGAACAGGTTTCGCGGCACTCCGCAAGAGGCAGTTGGGATATTTTGCAGTGGGCCAGTCCGGTTGCACGCAGGCGGGCAGTAGAACAAAGTAAACTTATGGATAACACACCGAAACAGCCGAAGTCCGCGATCGACTTCGTCTAGAATTCCCTCCCCGTGGAAAGCGTCGAGTACGCGGAAAGTCGCGCAGGTTTTTTCGAGCAATGGCTCAGCGATCACAATGAAGTTCAAAAGTAGAAATGCGAGGACTTGATCCGGGACATTAATACGCTTTTGAAAGACATCCTTCGCATAGACTCCGAGTTGCAAGAAAGCGACTTCGACGGGGAACCGTTTAACGATGCCCTGAGCAAAAGGCTGAGCGACCTGGTAACACGGTGGTACAAAGTGGCTTGCCAACTCGATTCTCACGCCAACGCCTTTGAAGCCAAATCTTACAGCGTCGATGGGTCGAACGATCTGCGCCGCAACATCAAGGAAGTGGCGGCGATGCTGAAGATATTGATGGCGATATGGTTGGCTATATGGAAAAATCCGTTGAAGAATTCTGTGCCGGCAAAGGGATTGTTGACTGATCTGGCCCACCGTCAGACTCGAAGAACGTAACACCCGCACAGAGAAATGTGCGGAATAGTCGTTAGAACCGCAGCACGGCGGCTTCTTTCTCCGGCATCTCCTCCGTCTCCCGTTCCTCCCTGGCCCGCTCCGAGGCGAAATGTTCGGCGTCCGTCCTCGCCGCCAAGTACCCACCCAGGCCCATCG
>JAYSYI010000669.1:0-2782 GCA_043727665.1 Limnoglobus sp.
AAATCGCGGGATCGAAGGGACTTCCGGCAACGGCGTCGAAGTCGGCATCGCCTCGGCCACGTGCGGCATTTCAGCAAACACCGTCGTGGGAAACGTCGCCGCAGCCGGCGCATGTTCCGCATGAGGAATCGGGATCAAGTCGACTAGCGGCGCGGAATCGAAATGCTCCAATTCTGGCCCGAAGTTGCTCAAATCTGCGCCGGAATCGATATCCGACGGCTGATAGTTCGGCGTCAGCGGCACCCACGAACTATCGGTGGCCGACGCGGATATACGTATCGGTGGCAGCAAATCCGGCATCGGCGTGCGCGGCGATGGGGCTTCGACCGAATCGTCGTCGGCAACGGGCATGAGGCTGATCGGCACTTCGTCGGGGTCGATGTCGTCTGCCGAGTCGAGCGGTTCCGGTGGGGGTACGTTTGAACGCGGAATGACAATTGGCTTCAAGCACTTCGGGCAAATCGTTCGCTGGCCCACCCGCTCCGGAGATGCGAGCAGGCGCTGGTTGCAAATCGGGCACGGATAGCCAAACATAATGAGCCTCATCGCGAACGGATCGTGCGTAGGGCACGCACGCTATACCTTATGGCACGATTAGTCCCCGTGCAAACGCCTCAGGCGTGGCGATAATCGAAGAATCGCTTGAACGCGCTCAATTTGATCGAGCCAATCCTGCACGACGCCCGCAAAATGCGCGTTTGCGGTCACGATTCCGCTGCCACACGATTCTCCCGCCAGGTTCTGAATAAGCATCCGGTAGGCCGTGAGTGTGCGTTCGCCGAACCGCGCGACTTCCTGGCCATCTTCACTGAAAAACACCGCCACCGGTACACGATTGCCACCATTAATTTGCAGTTCCTTTTGCGCATCCGGGTAGGCATCGCGGTCCAGATAGCGAATCTTTAACGAGGGCGCAAGCTCGGCAAACTTCTCCAGAATCGGGCACTGCGACGCACAATCGCCGCACCACGCACCCGCCAGTACGAGGATGTGCGTCTCGCGCTTAAACGATTTCAACGTGAGCGTTTGCGCATCGGTAGGGGCAACGAGGCTCTTCGTGACATCCCAACGCGGCTTGTCTTTCGACGTGCCAAACTTCGCGAAGAAGTCCGCATACGGCAAGGCATCGGCAAAGTGCGAGTACGGTAACATCGGTAGCCATCTCCAGGATTTTCGCGTGATATTTCAGAAAGTGTATTCTCGCCACTCGCGATGTCACCGTGGGTTTCGAGAATACTCCTTGGGCTAGACCTGTCAGATAGAATAGAATTCGATGGGTAGAGATAAACCAAAAAACAGAACCCCGACACTGAAGGTGTCGCTATACAAGCCCATGGTGATACCATGGGACGGCGACAAACACCCTCGAAAACCAGTCGCGGGGAGTCTTCGAGACGCGACGCAATCCGCTCCGATACCAAAATGGGTGCGACCGATCTATGGCATCACCATGGGCTAAGTGAGCGGTCTCTTCAGTCCACTCTTTCCGCCACGTCGATAATCGGGTATCCCTGATAGATAGCAATCCCCACACTCTTCCCCCGATGCGCACTTATGAACGTGACTCTCGACTACGGCAAAACGGGCCTGAACGTGACCTTACCCGAGGATCGGTTGATCGCCCCGCCGCTGACGATTCGCGATGCGGTTCCCCTAACGGATACCGTTGCGGTTCTCGAAGCGGCACTCGCGAACCCGATTGGCACGAAGCCGCTGTTCGAGTTGGCGCAGGGCAAGAAGACGGCGTGCATCGTCATTTGCGACATCACGCGGCCGGTGCCGAACAAGCTGATTCTGCCGCCGATGCTGCGAACGCTCGAAGCCGCTGGGGTGCCACGCGATGGCATCACGATCTTGATCGCTACGGGATTGCATCGCCCCAATGAAGGCGACGAACTCATCGAACTCGTCGGCGAGGAGATCGCCAAAACCTATCGTTGCGTCAACCATCACGGCAAAGTTTTGCACGAACACGACTACCTCGGCACCACCGAAATGGGCGTGCCGATCTGGATCGACAACCGCTACACCACTGCGGAACTGAAGATCACCACGGGCCTGATCGAACCGCACCTTATGGCCGGTTACAGCGGCGGGCGCAAGCTGATCTGCCCCGGAATTGCCGCATTGGAAACCGTGAAAATCTGGCACGGGCCGAAGTTCCTCGAACACCCGAAGGCCGATTGCGGCATCCTCGAAGGCAACCCCGTTCACGAAGAGAACACACGGATCGCACTGAAAACCGGTTGCGATTTCATCGTCAATGTCTGCATCGACGGCAAGCGTCGCGTGACGTGGCTCGGTGCGGGCGACATGATTCAGGCATGGGAAACCGGCGTCGCGTTTTGCCGCGAAGTTGTCAAGGCCGGCGTGCCGCAAGAGTGCGATGTCGTCGTCACGAGTTGCGCGGGCTACCCACTCGATACGACTTGGTACCAAGCCGTGAAGGGCCTTATCGGCGCGCTGCCAATCGTCAAACAAGGTGGCACTATCGTGATCGCCGCAAGCCTCACCGAAGGCCTCGGCAGCCCGGAGTTTCAGGAACTCATTCGCGACAATCCGGACCTCCAGAAGTTCAAAAAGCGGATCATGGAGACGGACTATTTCGTGATGGACCAATGGCAACTCGAAGAGTTGTGCAAGGTCGTGTCGAAGTGCCGCGTGAAAGTCGTCACGCACGGCCTCGATGCCGCAACGCTGAAACAATGCGCCGTCGAACCCGCCGCCAGCGTGGAACAAGCCGTCGCCGAATCGCTCGCCGAGTACGGCCCAAACGCCACGC
>JAYSYI010000670.1:0-2776 GCA_043727665.1 Limnoglobus sp.
AACTACGTCCGCGTCTACACGCCGAAAAGCGAGTTCGGGCCGGAGACGTTTCGACGCATGATTTACCAGATCAAACCGCGGATGCAACTCGACGACACCTTCGGCGCGTTCGACTGCCCCGATGGCGGACAAATCGCGCCGAAACGCTCGCAATCGACGACGCCCTTGCAAGCGTTGAACTTGTTAAACAGTCCGTTCGTTCTGCAACAATCGGCATTTTTCGCGGATCGTCTAAGGAAACAATACGCCGACGAACCCGCGCGGGTGGCACTCGCGTTCGCGCTCGCATTTGGCCGAGCGATGACGAAAGCCGAGACTGACGCCGCACTGTCACTGATTCAATCGCACGGCCTGCCCGCGTTCTGCCGGGCACTTTTTAACGCGAACGAATTCGCCTTCATTCGATAATCCGGAGCCGAAACGTGAACGCATTCTTGTCGCACGCCGGGCGAAATCTCCTCGATCGCCGTTCGTTTTTGCAACACGGCGGCACCGGGTTGGCGGGCGTGGCACTGGCCGCACTTCTCGCGAATGATGCCACCGGAAGCACGCCGCTACGGCCTGCCATCGACCCATCGAAACCGTTCGCGCCGCGCAAGCCACACTTCCCCGCGAAGGCGACTCGCGTGCTCATGGTCTTCTGCTCGGGGGCGATCAGCCACCTCGACACGTTCGACTACAAACCGGAGTTGGTGAAGCGCGATGGGCAGCCGATGCCGGGCGGAACGCTCGTGACGTTTCAGGGCGAACAAGGCAACCTCGCGAAGCCACTTTGGAAATTTCAACCGCGTGGAAAATCGGGCAAGATGGTGTCGGACTTGTTGCCGAACCTCGCGGAACTCGCGGACGAAATGTGCTTCGTCCATTCGATGACCGCGAAGAGCAACACGCACGGCCCCGCCGAAAATCAGATGAGCACGGGATTCACTCTCGATGGCTTTCCCGGCATCGGTTGTTGGGCGAGCTACGCGCTCGGAAGTGTGTCGCAGGAACTGCCATCGTTCGTCGCGATTCCGGACCCGCGTGGCAAGCCACAGGTCGGGCCGAACCACTGGAATAGTGCTTTTCTACCAGCGGTATTTCAAGGGACGGCCTTCACCGCCGACAAGCCAATTCCGCATCTGCAACGCCCCGCGAAAATCACTGTCGGCAGCGATGTGGCAACGCGCGATTTCTTGCACATGTTGAACGAAACGCACCTCGAACGACACCCCGGTGACAGCGACCTTGCAGCACGAATCGCGAGCTACGAGATGGCCGCGAAGATGCAGTTGCGCGCCGCCGAGGTGGCCGATCTTTCTAAAGAAACGAAGCGCGATCACACCGCGTATGGCACCGATTCGCCGAACAAAGTGCAAGCCGGTTTCGCACGGAACTGCTTACTCGCGCGCAGACTTTTGGAGCAAGGCGTGCGCTTCGTGCAACTGTTCAACGGCTCGTACGCGATGGGTGAAGGCGTGGGGAATTGGGACGGGCACAAGTCGCTGAAAACGCAGTACGACATTCACGCGCCGATCCTCGATCGCCCGTGTGCGGCACTCTTGAAAGACCTTAAAGCGCGCGGGTTGCTTGCGGATACGCTCGTCGTATTCGTGACGGAATTTGGGCGAATGCCAACGTTCCAAAAAGGCGCGAGTGGCCGCGACCACAACCCGAAAGGCTTCACCGTCTGGCTGGTGGGGGCGGGCGTGAAGGCACCGTTTTCGTATGGTGCCACCGACGAATTCGGCTACCACGCCGTCGAGAAATCGGCGACGATCTACGATTTGCACGCGACGATTTTGCACATACTCGGGCTGGATCACGAACGATTATCGATCTACCACAACGGCATCGAACGGCGGCTAACGGACGTTCACGGCCACGTGATTCACGACATCTTGCGTTAAGATTTCGGGCGAAATGCTTTCACGATCGCTTCGTGCGTAGTCAGAAACGGCCCGCCGATGAGATCGATGCAGTACGGCACTGCGGGCATGACGGCCTGAAGGCAGTCGCGGATCGCGCTCGGTTTTCCCGGCAGATTCACGATCAGTGATTGCCCGCGAACGCCTGCCGTTTGCCGAGACAAAATGGCGGTAGGCACGATTTTCAACGACACCGCACGCATCAACTCGCCGAACCCCGGCAGCATTTTTTCGCAAATCGCTTCCGTCGCTTCCGGTGTCACGTCACGCGGCGACGGACCGGTGCCGCCGGTGGTGACGATGAAACCGCATTTCTCCTCATCGCACATCAACCGCAAATGTTGCTCGATGAGATGGCGTTCGTCGGGGATGATTCGCGCGACAATTTCCCATTCGCACGAAAGAACCTCTTCCAGATACTCGCGGATCGCGGGGCCGCCTTTGTCTTCGTAAATGCCCTGGCTGGCGCGATCCGAGATCGTGAGTATGCCGATTTTAATTGACGCAGTCACGGGGAACTCTCGGGGATTGACGGTTTTTCGCGGTTGTCGCCGTTCCGGAAAGTATACCAAACTCATCGTTTGTACCACCCTTCGGGAGGCGATCATGGTTTGGTCGTTCCATTCGGCAACATCGCTGATATTCGGTCGCGATGCCGTGCGCCAAGTTGGCGACATCGCCAAGCGACACCGCGCGACGCGGGTGTTCGTCGTCACCGATGCGGTTTTGGTGAAGGCAGGCATCGTCGAACAAGTCCATCGCCTGCTATTAGCGACGGGCCTGACGGTCGATATTTTCGACGCGATTCAACCGGAACCGGCACTGGAAATCATCCGCGCCGCCATCGACGCCGCACGCCGCTTCCAGCC
>JAYSYI010000671.1:0-2774 GCA_043727665.1 Limnoglobus sp.
GCATTAATCACCGCGAGGCGTGGCATTTTGTCGATCAAGCCGAGTTCCTTCAGTTCGAAAAACGCCTTGCCGAACGCGGAACTGTTACCGAGGTTGCCACCCGGCACCACGATCCAGTCGGGCACTTCCCAACGCAGCGCCTCAAGGATGCGGAACATAATCGTCTTTTGCCCCTCGAGGCGGAAGGGGTTGATGCTATTCACGAGGTAAATGCCGAGTTGCTTCGAGACTTCCTGCACGCGACGGAGTGCATCGTCGAAGTCGCCCGCGATCTGGATCGTGAGTGCGCCATGTTCCAAAGCCTGCGAGAGTTTGCCGTAGGAAATCTTCCCCGAGCCGATGAAGATCACCGCCCGCATCATGTCGGTGGCGGCACAGTAAATCGCAAGGCTGGCGCTCGTGTTGCCCGTACTCGCACACGCGGCCCGGCGTGCGCCGACCATCGATGCGTGCGTGAAGGCCGCCGTCATGCCGTTATCTTTGAACGAACCCGACGGGTTCATCCCTTCATATTGCAAGTACAAATTGCCAGGCTTCGAGCCGACGAATTGGGCCACAGTGTCGGCACGCTGGCAGAGCGTCTGTCCTTCGCCGATCGTCATGATCTTGTGATCGGGTGCGAACGGCAGCAGTTCGCGGAACCGCCAGACGCCGGAGAAATCGAGCGGGTGCGTGCGGTTCGACCACTTCGATTCGAAATGTTTGAGCGATTTTGGAATCGGCAGTCGGTTCCAGTCGTAGGCGACATCGAGCAACCCATCGCATTTCGGGCAGTGGAACGTCGTGTCCGAAAGTTCGACGGTGGCCCCGCAATGCGGGTGAATGCAACGTTGATAAACGAGATCGGTCATGTCGTTTCGTATCCCTAGCGTAACAGCGTACGTTCCCTTAATTTAGCAGAACGCCGAACGCTTGACGATGCCGTCACCGGCGGCCTTCCGGCCGCGTTGCGACTTTTGCCCTCCCCATCGCATCGCTGCGGGGTATGCTAGCGACATACTTATTCCCTCCAGCCCGACGCCCCTATGCCCGCACACTTGCTTTCACTTACTGATGGCCCGAGCATCCTCATCGATAAACCCGTTTTGCTTTTCGGCCGACATGCCGAGTGCGACGTGCAATTGAACTCCAAAAAAGTTTCGCGCCGCCACTGTTGCCTGGCACAAGTCAACGATTACCTCGTGATCCGCGACCTGGGCAGCACCAACGGTGTGCGCATCAACGGGAAGCGCGTGATCGAAGGCAAGCTTAACCCCGGCGACGAACTGACCATCGGCAATTTCAAGTATCAAGTCTGTGGCGACGTCCTCGGCCGACCTGAACCCCACCTGCCCGAAGACATCAAGGAAATGAAGAAAGAAGCCGCCGACCGCATGGGATAAGGTTGATACGGCACGTTCGCAAATTAATCCTTGATTCAATATTTCACAGTCGTGTTTGCCATGTGGCAGTATCGAGCACTTCGCTGATGAACATTTGTTGCGCACACAGGATGGCGCGCTGTAACTCCTCGGCTGTCACGCTTCCGGCGGTGTTGCTGACTGCGAGAGTGCCGGTGCCGTCTGAGAGAAACTCGACTTTGTAGCCGCGGTGCATCGCTTGACGGGCAGTTGTGTCGCAGCAAATGTGCGTCATGTAGCCGCTGATCGTGACGGTGTCGGCACCGACGGATTTCAGCCATTCGTCGAGATTCGTGCCGGTGAAACTGCCCGGCAGTTGCTTGTCGATGAGGATGTCCCGTGGGCGGCTTGCGACTTCCGGATGCAGTTCCCAGCCGTTCGAGCCGTTGCAGAACACGGGGGATGCGGGGTCCGGCTGATGGTGCCGAATCACGGCCGTTGGCACGCCTTGCGCCTTCGCCACATCCATCACTGCAAGGATATTCTCGAGGTGCCCCGTGGGGTGCGAAATCGGAAACGCGCCGGTGAAGTATTCGTTTTGAACGTCGATAACCAATAACGCTCGCGGCATGATCGTACCGGGTAAGAGGAGAGAGCCAACCACTTTTGCAGTTTATGTATAGGCGAACGTTCGACTTCGGAACGCGGTTGCTCTAAGTCATTGTCATCGGGTTTTGCGATTGCACAACGGGAGAGCCACCTCATGCCACGCCGTACCAAGATCGTTGCCACACTCGGGCCAGCCACCGACGACCCCGCCATGATGGAGGCTATTCTCCGTGCGGGTGTCGATGTCGCACGGATCAACTTCTCGCACGGGAACGCCGAGGATCACCTCAAACGGGTGAAGCTGTTCCGCGATCTGTCCAAGAAAGTCGGCAAAGTGACGGCGATTCTTGCCGACTTGCCCGGCCCGAAATTGCGCTGCAAGATCACTGCATCGCGAATGCTGGTCGTCGGCGAAGAACTTGCGTTTTCGCTCGGTGACATCGCGATTCAACCCGATGACATTGTGATTACCGAGCCGGAAGTTCTCGGCGATGTCCGCCCGGGGCACCGAATGTTGCTGGACGATGGCCGCCTGCAACTCGAAGCGATCAGCGCGAGTGATGGCCGGCTGACTGCCCGCATTATCGTCGGTGGCGAACTCAAGCCGAACAAGGGGATCAACCTTCCAGATACGCCACTGAGCATTGCTTCGGTGACGGATCGCGACCGGATTGCAATCGAAGTCGCGGTGAAGGCGGGTGCGGATTGGCTGGCATTGTCGTTTGTTCGCGGGCCGGAAGCGGCGACAGAACTGCGCGAAGTCGCCGCGAGTTTTGGCTACCGTGGCCCTGTGCTGGCGAAGATGGAACGACCCGAAGCGGTCGA
>JAYSYI010000672.1:0-8499 GCA_043727665.1 Limnoglobus sp.
TACACCTTCCAATCATTCGTGTTGCCCTACTAATCAAAGCCCGGCTTCTTCCGTAACGCCCGAGCCGAATCGGTCGCCTGGTGAGTGCCCCTGTAAGAAAAACAAGCGCAAGGTATCGGTTGCTCGAACGGAAACCTCGGAATCTCTTGCCATCAGCGATGCGTTTGCGCTCGGATTTCCTAGCCTATTTGCTGCCCGCGACATATTCGCACGATTGTTGCCAATCTCCAATTCCATGAGCGATTCTGCTCGTATCGACCCATCAATTTCGACAGACGACCTCCTCTTCCTGCACCACCGTTTGCGCTGTTAATCCTCAATTCCATTTCTATCGTTTCGCAATGCAAAATGCATGGACTTTTTCGGCGGATGCATCTCACTGTATCGTCGCGCCCAGAGATGGGGCTTCCATTACTACCGAATGAGATACGCGCTCAATCCCTATGAGATTGCAGTGCCCGAATATACATGTTGGCACTTCGCCGACGGTATGGATGCCGATTCCTCGGACCCGGAATCGGGCAGAATCATGTTGTCCGTGTTGAGGTATTTACGATGAATCGTTCTTTTTTCGCCTCGGCATTGTTGGCGTTGTTCGTTCTCGGCTCCGCCGCCATGACGGCTTCGGCCCGGCCCGCCAAACGGGCGTGCTGCAAACCGCTCGCGCAGTGCTGCGCGGGGATCAAACACTGCTGCGTTGCACCCTAATCCGCTACCGTTGTTCGGTACCGTCACTGAAAAGGGTCACGATGAGTATTTCGACAAAGGCAAGCCTTGGGTTATTACTGGCTGGATTCGCGTGGTTATCGGGTTGCGAAAAAGCGAGCGTACCCCCGCCAAAAGACAATTCGGCGCAGACCGCAATCCGCGATGAGCGAGCCAAACTCACGGCCGAAGAGCGTGTGAAGGTCGACTCTCAAGAGTGGTGTCCCATCCATACCGCGAATCGGCTTGGCTCGATGGGGCCGCCGATTCCGCTAGAGATTAAGGGGCAGATTGTGTTTCTCTGCTGCGAAGGCTGCATACGGAAAGCCGAGTCCGACCCGGACAAAACGTTGGCGAAACTCGCAGAGTTGAAAACCAAAGTCTCTGCGCAGAAGGTTACCGAGAAATAACGGCAATCCGAATTCGGATCGCCATCGAACCATCACCTGTTCAAAGGTGTTTCGGGTGGCACCGGTGTTCCGGTTCCACGACAGTCGTTTTTTGTTCCAAACCGTATCGAGGAGTTTCTTTATGAATCGTCGTGAAGTGATGGCAGGCGTGGGTGTTGCCGTTCTCGCAGGAGTCGGTGCCGTCCAGGCCGAGGACAAAGTGAAGGACACGAAGGATTGTTGCGCAGATTGCTGCGTCACGTGTGCGAAATGCCTGGCAGAGTGCCTGAAGTGCTACACGCACTGTGCGGATCTGGTGGCCGCCGGAAACAAAGCTCACATCGAGTGCATGAAGGCATGCCTGGACTGCACGGAATTCTGCAAGTTGTGCATGACAATTTGCGGTCGAAACGGCGCGATGATGGCGATCTGCTGTGACGCCTGTGCGAAGGCATGCGAAGCCTGCGCGAAGGCATGCGAGAAGTTCCCGGATGACAAGGTCTGCACGGCATGCGCCAAGACCTGCCGGGAATGTCTGAAATGCTGCAACACGTGTTGCAAGAAGTAATAAAATCGAGACGCGACGGCCTGGCTTTCCGACCGTCGCGTTCCGCATCGTGCGATGTCCAACCGAACGACATCTGCCGGAAGTCGGTAGCCATTTCGTATAATCACATCGACTGAGCGGCGGGTTTGCGAACCCGCCGATTTCGTTTCACCGAAAGCAGAAATCCCATGGCAGAGAAGATCACACCGCGTGCGACCGACTATCCCCAGTGGTACCTCGATGTCGTGAAGGAAGCGGGCCTCGCGCAAAATGCGGAGGGCGTGAAGGGGTGCATGGTCATCAAGCCGACGGGCTACGCCATCTGGGAGAAGATGCAGCGGAGCCTCGACCGCATGTTCAAAGACACCGGCCACGTGAACGCCTACTTCCCACTGTTCATCCCGATGAGCTACCTCGCGAAGGAAGAGGAGATGGCCGAGGGCTTCGCGAAAGAGTGCGCCGTCGTCACGCACTACCGCCTGAAATCCGAGAAGGGCAAGCCGTTGCACGTCGACCCGACGGCGGAACTCGAAGAGCCACTCATCGTGCGGCCGACATCGGAAACGATCATCTGGCGGACGTACAAGGACTGGATTCAAAGCTATCGCGACCTGCCGTTGCTCATCAATCAGTGGGCG
The DNA here is from genome assembly GCA_043727665.1 of Limnoglobus sp. Lineage (GTDB taxonomy): Bacteria > Planctomycetota > Planctomycetia > Gemmatales > Gemmataceae > Limnoglobus. Next base: position 2,280 of record JAYSYI010000672.1, read on the forward strand.
AACGTGGTGCGTTGGGAGATGCGGACGCGGTTGTTCCTACGGACGGCGGAGTTCCTTTGGCAAGAAGGGCACACCGCACACGCCACCGGTAAGGAAGCCGAAGAAGAGACGCACCGCATGGTCCACGTGTACGAGAAGTTCGCCGAAGAGTTCATGGCGATGCCGGTGCTCGTCGGGCCGAAGACCGATGGCCAGAAGTTCCCCGGCGCGATTTATACGCTTTGCATCGAGGCACTCATGCAAGATGGCAAAGCGCTGCAAGCGGGGACGAGCCACTTCCTCGGGCAGAACTTCGCGAAGGCATTCGACGTGAAGTTCAAGAGCGAACAGAACAAAGAAGAGTACGCCTGGGCGACGAGTTGGGGCGTGTCTACGCGGTTGATCGGCGGCCTGATTATGACGCACTCGGACGACAACGGGTTGGTCGTGCCGCCCCGTCTGGCTGCGACGCACGTGGTGATTGTGCCGCTCGGGAAGAACGATGCGGAGCGCGGCCCGAGCATTCTCGCCGCCGAGAAACTGGCCGCCGAAATTAAGGCGATCCCGCGCGACGACTTCTACAGTTACGAGCCGATTTCGGTGATTATCGATCGCAACTTCGACAAGATGCCGGGCTTCCGATACGCGGAACACGAAATCCGCGGCGTGCCCGTTCGCATCGAGATCGGGCCGAAGGACATCGAGAAATCGGCGTGCGCCGTCGCCCGCCGCGACGTGCCCGGCAAGGAAGGTAAGCAGTTCGGCGTACTGCTAACCGCCGCCGCCGCACACGTCGATGCGCTGCTGCGCGACATTCAAAAATCGCTGTTCGAGAAGGCGAAAGCCCACCGTGCCCGCACCACCCGCACTGCAAACAGTTACGACGAATTCAAGGCGATGATCGAACAACCGGGCTTCATTTACGCACACTGGGATGGCACCGGCGAAACCGAAAATAAGATCCAGGAAGAGACCAAAGCCACGATCCGCTGCATCCCGTTCGACGGCCCACCCGAACCCGGCGTCTGCATGGTTACGGGCCTACCGAGTGCGAAGCGCGTCGTCTTCGCCCGTGCGTATTAAACGGTGACACTCAAAATTTGTTCGACATCCTTCGCTTACTTCGATTGCGACCATGACGCCATCCGAAATCGAAACATTTCTTGTGCAGTCGCTGGTAGATCGTCAACTGAGCGGCGGCGAGAAAAGCGCACTGAGCGACTGGCTGGCGTGTGCCGTGAAGACGGACCAACAGCGGGGCGTTGTGCGGCACCAAGTGTTTGCGGCGGCCCGCGCGGCATCGGCTTCGCTCGACACCGCGCAACTCCTCGATTGGCTCGAAGACACATTGAAAGTCGTCGCGCCGGTGGCTACGGCTGCGGTTTCTCCAGATGTGGCACCAACGGAGGTTTTCTTCTCGCCGGGCGAATCGTGCTGGCAGCAAATCGCCCATCGTTTCGCGACGAGTCGCCGCACCGTCGATGTCTGCGTGTTCACGATCACCGACGACCGCATTACGCGGACCATTCTCGATGCCCATCGGCGTGGGCTGGCAATTCGCATTCTCACCGATAACGACAAGGCGTTCGATCTCGGTTCGGACGTACCGCGACTGCGCGAAGCGGGCATCCCCGTGAAGGTCGACGAGACGCCATTTCACATGCACCACAAGTTCGCCATTTTCGACGGCGTGCGATTGCTCAACGGCAGTTACAACTGGACGCGAAGTGCCGCCGACCAAAATCAAGAGAACATTGTCGATACCGGAAACCTGCTCCAAGTGGCCGCATTCGCGAAAGAGTTTCAGCGATTGTGGGGTAGTTTGTAAGCGGATAGACTTTAGCAGAAGGAGGATTCCGAATGACGACCGCAATTTTAACAGCACCCGTGCAAGTGGTTACGCATCCGGCGGTGAAAACGTGGACGGTGACGGAGTTCCACCAGATGGGCGAACTCGGTTGGTTTGAAGGCCGCCGGGCGATGCTGATTCGCGGAGTCATTCTTGAGGGCGACGCAATGAACCCGCCACATGCTATCGCGCTCGAACTCACGAATGAAATCCTGCGAACCGCGTTTGGTGCCGGATGGCGATTTTGCGTACGTCTGCCGATGGTGTTCGGGCAATCGACTGACCCGCAGCCAGATCTCGCGGTAATTGCTGGAAATGCACGGACGGCAAATGCACACCCGACGACGGCGGAATTGATAATCGAAATCAGCGACACGTCGCTGCGGTACGACACCACGGAGAAGATGAGCCTATACGCGGCGGCGAGGATTCGCGAGTATTGGGTGCTCGATGTCAACTGTCGGCAGTTGATCGTTCATCGCGAACCCGTTGCCGACGCGGCTGCGATATTTGGCTTCCGCTACGCTTCAATTCAGACATTCGGCCCTACTGACAGCGTCTCGTCACTCGCGCAGCCATCGGCGACGGTTCGCGTCGCGGAGATGTTACCGTAATGGGAATGCACTCAGCACACGGAGTTTGCTAAATGACAAGTCCGCTTGCCCGTACTCGGCTTCAACCCGGACCCACGAAATACCGTTGGTCGATTGATACCTATCGCCAACTCGGACGCTGTGGTGTGTTCGCGGACATGCGAACGCTGCTCGTTGACGGGGAGATTCTTGCCATGTCCTTGCCCGATCCGCCACATAACCTCAGCCTCGGATTGGTGGAAGATTGGCTCCGCACCACGTTCGCCAACGGGTATCACGTTCGCAACCAGATGGCGTTCGATGTCGGTACCGAAAACGACCCCGGTCCCGATCTGGCCGTCGTCGTTGGCAACCGTCGCGATTACGCAGATCGACAAGCCACGACTGCGATACTCGTTGTGGAGATAGCAGACTCGTCACTATTTCTGGACACGACACGGAAGGCCGAGTTGTACGCAACGGCCGGCGTACCCGAATATTGGGTGATCGATCTCGAACATCGGCTCTTACTTGTATTTCGCGATCCGGTCCCACTGCCTGCGGGTCTCGGTGCGACCGCTTATCGCACCCGCACAACGTTTGGCCCCACTGACAGCGTCTCGTCACTCGCGCAGCCATCGGCGATAATTCGCGTCGCGGAGATGTTGCCATGACTGCCGCCCGACAGACGACCCAGCCCTATCGCTTTAGCCGCGAGCAGTACTACCAGTTGGAGACACTCGGCTATTTCGAGGGAAAGCGAGTCGAACGGATTCGTGGGGAGATCGTCGAAATGAGTCCCATCGGCTGGCTGCACGTTGTGAGTACGACTAAAACGGCTGCCGTACTTTCTGCTGTCTTTCAAAGTGTTGGCTGGGTCAGCCAAGGTAACCCGATCCCAACTGACGACTCGGACCCACAACCAGATGTCATGGTCGTGCCAGGGCGGATCGCAGACTACAGCGATCACCCGACGACGGCACTTTTGATCGTCGAAGTTTCGGACAGCACTTTGATACGCGACACGACGATTAAGGCCGAGTTGTATGCGTCGGCGAAAATAGCAGAGTTTTGGGTGGTCGATCTCGAACACCGGCAACTGCTCGTTTTCCGCGATCCGACACCGATTTCAGATGGCGGACACTCGTACCGCACACAGCAAGTCTTCGGAACGAACGATAATGTCTCGCCTCTGATGATGCCATCGGCGACGGTTCGTGTCGCGGACCTGCTGCCGGAATTACAGCCATTACAGAAGGAGGATTCCGAATGACGACCGCAATTTTAACGGCACCCGTGCAAGTGGTTGCGCGACCGGCAGTGAAAACTTGGACGGTGACAGAGTTCCACCAGATGGGCGAACTCGGTTGGTTTCAAGGCCGCCGTGCGATGCTGATTCGCGGAGTCATTCTTGAGGGCGACGCAATGAACCCGCCACATGCCATCGCTGCCACGAAGACGGAAGATTTGATACGGGAGTATTTCGGTCGTGGTTGGCACGTGCGGGTTCAGAAACCGCTCGTGTTCGGCCAAACCACCGACCCGGAACCCGATGTCGCGGTGGTGGTCGGTCGGCCCGGCGATTACATCGCGCACCCGACGACAGCCGACCTCATTGTGGAAATCAGCGACACGTCGCTGCGGTACGACACCACGGAGAAGATGAGCCTATACGCGGCGGCGAGGATTCGCGAGTATTGGGTGCTCGATGTCAACGGACGGCAACTGCTCGTTCATCGCGAACCCGTTGCCGACGCGGCTGCGATATTTGGCTTCCGCTACGCTTCGATTCAGACATTCGGCCCTACTGACAGCGTCTCGTCACTCGCGCAGCCATCGGCGATGATTCGCGTCGCGGAGATGTTACCATGACTGCAACCCGTCCGAATTATCTGTTACCGCCACCCGTTCGCTGGAACTGCGATTCCTTTCACGATGCCTGCGATGCGGGTCTGTTCGAAGGTCGCAATGTGATTCTCGTGGACGGGGAGATTCTGGAAATGCCCGCACCAAATCCGCCACACAACACGGGCGTGGAACTGGTGTGCGAAGCGCTCCGCGCGATCTTCCATTCCGGATACTGGGTGCGTGCGCAGATGGCGCTCGACTTGTCTTTGAACATCGATCCCGTGCCCGATGTGGTCGTGATCGTCGGTTCGCCGCGAACCGTCACGACGCAACCGACGTCGGCTCTGTTAGTCGTCGAAATTTCGGATTCATCGTTCGCGACGGACATTGGCCCGAAGTCGCATCTGTACGCGGAAGGCGGCCAGCCCGAGTATTGGGTACTCGATTTGAACCGCCGCCAACTGCACGTCTTCCGCGATCCGATCGTCGATCCATCCGTACCGCGTGGCCATCGCTATGCCACGGTTTCGATCTTCGGCTCCACTGACAGCGTATCGTCACTCGCGCAACCATCGGCGACGGTTCGCGTCGCCGACTTGCTGCCGTAGTGTTTTTTACCCGACGTACACGCCACCCGTGAACATGTCGTCGAAGGCGAAGAATCGGTCGAGTGGTTGCAGATCGGTCCCGCGTAGCACGCGGACTTCGCTACTTCCCCCGACGCCCATTCCTGTCACGATGTCGGCTTTGCCATCGCCGTCGACATCTTGCAACGCCACGCGTACGCCACCGGTAAAGCTCGAATTATAGGCATAGAAGCTCGATAGGGTGTATCCCGTCTTGCCGTCGAACACTTGCACGTGCGGCCCGCCGCCGACTTCCGCACCCGTTGCAATGTCCGGCACCCCGTCACCGTTGACATCGCCAACCGCGAGCGAAACCCCACCCGTGAACGACGCGGTATACGGTGCGAACTCGCGGACAATCGAACCGTCCGCGTTCAGGATGCGAACCTTCGTCGCGACGCCTTCGCCCGTCGTGGCCACGATCTCGGCTTTGCCATCGCCGTTGAAGTCGCCCGACGCCACTCGCACGCCACCGCGCTGATTAACATCGAACGCGAAGAAGTTCGCCAGTACGGCCCCGGTCTTGCCGTCGAAGACACTGACGCGCGGCCCGCCGCCGACTTCCGTCCCCGTGAGGATGTCTTTCACGCCATCGCCGTTGATGTCGCCGACGGCGACGAACAACCCGCCGCGGAACGATTCTTCGTAGGCGAAGAAATCCTTGACGACTGCACCATCTTTGCCGCTGAACACGCGGATGCGTGGGCCGCCCCCTGGCCCGATCCCCGTTACGATATCGTCGGTGCCATCGCCGCTGACATCGCCGATCGCCACGCGAACGCCGCCGACGAACGTCGACTCGTACGGTTGAATGCGGAACTTCTCGCCGCCACTGGCGTAGTCGAACACGCGGATGAGCGATGCCGTGCCTGGCCCCGTCGAAGTCGCAATCAGTGCGGGCGTATTCGGCGTGCCGGTATTCACCGTGAAGGCCGGAGATCGCGGCAGCGTCGGCAAGACCGATGCCGTCGTCGTTGGCATTAAGGTGCTTCCCAGGAAGCCGCGTTTCGACAATTGCGGGACGTACTCGCCGAAGTTGAACGGCCCGCGAATCGGGTTCGGAGCCAGCACGACATTGTCGAAGCGATCGTTGCCGACGGTTGCCGGTGGGCCGTTCTGGTCGCCATCTTGTTCGGGGCCATCGAGGAAGCCGTTCGGTTGAACGGACTCGACGATGGTGTACGTTCCGGGTGGCAGAATCGGGAACTGCCACAGGCCGTTCGCATCGGTGAAGATCGTCAACGACCCACTTTGGAAATCGCTCGGAGAGAGTGGCCGTGCGAAGATCGTGCCGCCGAACGCGGTCCCAGAAATCGTGATCGGCACGCCCGCGATACCCGGTTCGC
>JAYSYI010000673.1:0-25408 GCA_043727665.1 Limnoglobus sp.
GAATCGGCCGCCATTGATGCCGATGTGAGTGCGAGCAATACGCCGGATGAATAGAGCGGATCGAGGAACCCGAAGGCATCGCCCACGAGAACCCAGCCATCGCCCGCCGCTTTCGTGGCGCGGTACGTGTACTCTTTCTGAACGCGGAACGTGTCGCACCGCGTCGCATTTTCGAGCCGCGAATGCAGGCCGGGGCAGAGTGCCACTTCTTCGTTGTAAATCGATTCGAGGTCCTTCGATTCCCGGTTTTGCAGCAGGTAATCGTGGTTCGCCACCACGCCAACGCTGATGACATCGTCGTGCAGCGGGATGTACCAGAACCAGCCCTTTTTGCCCTTAGTTTGCAGTACGATTGTCGCGCCTTCGTCTTTGCCAATGTCGCGATACGCACCTTTCCAGTACGTCCAGACTGCGGCCTTTTTCAGTTGCGGATCCCACTGGCGCAACCCGAGGCGATCGAGAATCAACGACGATTGCCCACTGGCATCGATCACGACTTTCGAACGCACGATTTGTTCGGGTTGATCTTCGACTTTGACACGCACACCGACGGCGCGGGTGCCATCGAACACAACCTCCTGAACGCGCGAACCTTCGTGAACTTCGACGCCGTGTTCGCGGGCATTGTTCAACAGCATGTTGTCGAACTCGCTGCGTCGAACTTGCCACGTCTGGCTACGTTCGTGCGGGTCGTGTTCGGCAAAATAGAACGGCTCCGACAGTCGACCTCGCTCCGAAACGAACTGCACGCTGTACTTCTCGATGAAGTGGCTGCCCTTCATTTTGTCGAGCATGTTCAACCGCTTCAACACCGGGTAGGTGTGCGGGATCAGCGATTCGCCGATGTGGAAGCGCGGGAAGTGTTCGCGCTCGAACAGCTTGACCGTGTGTCCCTTTTGGGCGAGTAACGTCGCAACGGCACTGCCCGATGGCCCGCCGCCAATGACGATGACATCGACCGACTTTTCCGGATTCGCACTCATGGTTCTGCCTCCAAGGGTTACTTCCAGGGACTGCCTTCGGATTCGTGTGGCGATCGTGCGCGTTTGAGCAATGCGGTTAACATCTCCAACTCGGACTTCGTCAAATGGCCGAGTTGCCGTTCGTGACACTCACGGAGTGGTTCTGCAATCCGGTCGAGCATCGCGAGGCCCGGATCGGTGATTCCTACCCATACCGTGCGCCGATCTGTCTCGGACCGCGTTCGCGAAATCCAGCCACGCGCTTCGAGTTTGTCCAGCATCCGCGTGATGTCCGGCGAGCGCGAAACGAGTCGGGCAATCACGCTGAGCGTCGGCACAAATTCGGGGTACGAAGACTTAAGCAAACGCAACAAGTTATATTGCTGAGCCGTCAAATGCCAGTCTGCGAACAACTCATCTTCGAACGCCCGCAACCGATCGTACGTCCGCCACATGGCCAAGTAGGCCTCTTGCTCCGGCGAGTCGAAATGTCGCGCAATTGTTCGTGTTGCAATAACATCAGACATGTTGAAAGTATACCTGTCCTAACGATAGTCGTCCAGACAATTATTGAGACAAAATGCCGAAACGAGGCAGGGAACTTTGGTTCTGGCGTGATTGCAGATGATCGAAATCGGACGTAAGTCGTTGCTGGGTTAAGTTGGTTCCGAAATTTGGGAATGAGTCCACAGAGGGGTGGGTGGGTAGTGACTGGAGTCACTTTCCTGCTACCCAACACCACCGCGATTGGAACCCTGCCCCCAAAATCGACGTTGTGCCGTTCGAGGTCGTTGCTATAGTCGTGCGGCGACGCCCCGCACAACCCGCACAGCTTTCGGCTGCGTGAATATCGCCGGACGAAACCGGATTGCCACGCAGGGTTTGCACAGCGTAGGATGGAACGAGGCCCCGTGTGACGCAATACGACATAGCCGCGCCGACCCGCATTTGTGCCGCCACCGGCAAGGAACTCAAGCCTGGCGACGCCTTCTTTGCCGTACTCCTCGAAGTCGCGGGGAAGTTCGTGCGGAAAGACTTTGCAGTCGGTTCGCAAGTGCAAGAACAGGGCGCGATAGCGAGTTGGACGGGCAAGATACCAGCGAACGACAAGCCGCACAAACCGGTGTTCAACGATGAACTCCTGATCGAGTGGTTCGACCACCTGGCACGGTCCGAAGATGCGAACCGCCTGAACATTCGCTACGTGGTGTCGCTGTTACTGATGCGACGGAAGCGGTTGAAGTTCGAAGATTTGAAGCGATCGAAAGACGGCGACACGATGGTTCTGCGCGATGCCCGGACCGGCACGCGGCACGAAATCGCCGACCCGCGATTGACCGAAACCGAGATCGCCGCCGTGCAAGACGAAGTGTTTCAGGCGTTGGGTTGGCGGTAAGCCGCGCACTCTACTTTGGGGCCGTCCATGCGAGCCAGTTACCGAACCGCTGCCCTCTTCGCTTGCCTATTCGCGCTCTCCGGCGGGTGCAAATGGATGGACAAAAAGGAACTCGCGGTACTTCCGAAGCCGACCGGCCGCATGGAAGAACGCCAGCCGCAGCAGTTCGTAAATTACCTCAATAATCAAGCCAGTTACCTGCAATCGATCAGCTACGAAGACGTGCGAGCCACCGCATTCGAAGCGGGCAAGGAACTCGGCAACCTCAACGACAGTACGCTTTACAGTGCGCGACCGCGAAACGTTCGCCTCATCGGTGGCCACACCATTGCGGGCACGATGATCGACCTCGGCTCGAACGATCGCGAGTTCTGGATGTACGCTAAACCGCTCGGCCGCGACAACTATTTTTACTGTTCGCACGACACCTTCGCCCGCGGCGACGTGAAGTTCCCGTTCCCATTCGATACCGATTGGATCATGCAAGCCATCGGCATGGCCGACTACGACGTAAATGGCCAGTACGAAGTGAAAATGAACGAACAGCAGCGCGTGTACGCTCTGACGCAACGCACCGTCACGCGGTCGGGTATGCCGATTATTAAGGTGACGTACTTCAACGAAAACTCCGACGATGCCCGCCGGCCCGCCGTGCGAAAGCACATGATTCTCGATGGCAACGACAGCACGAAAGTGATCGCGACCGCAGAGATTACCGCCGTGAAAAAGATCAGCGTGAACGCGAAGCCCGGCGAATCGGCGTCAATCCAGATACCGACCGAAGTGTCGCTCGAGTGGCCACAACAACAATTCCGCATGACGATGAAGCTAAACAAGGAGCGCGTCAACGAAGACCTGACCGACCGCATGTCGGCACTGTTCAACCGCCCACAAATCCGCGGCACGAACCCGATCGACCTCGCGAAGTATCAAGTCGTGGTGCCGAGTAGCTACCGCGGGCAATCTCCAGAGAAGCGCAAATCGAATTGGACGCGGGACTGGGAGTGAGTACGGGCGGCGAATCAATCGGCTTTGTCGATCATGAAGCGAATGCCACGGGCCTCAGCAGTTTCAACGACATCGCGTAACAGTTCCAGTGCCTCCGCGATTTTGCGTTCCCGCTCGGCGATGACACCATTGGCTGCCTCAATTGCGGCTTCTTCCCGCTGAAATTGCTCTTCGGCTTCCGCCATGTCCTGATCGCACAACTCCAGTGCCGACTGCGTGACCACATCCGGAATGCGCTCCAAACTCTGGCGTTCTTTCACTTTCGGAGTCATGAGGACCTCCGCATACATCGAAGCGAGCATCGCCTGCAAGTGTGCGAACGCACCGGGCGGAAAACTGCCGCTCAGTTGCAGTTCGGCACCTTCCACTTCCATCGCGCGCGGCTCGTGGGTGAAAGATGTCATGCGGGCACCCCCGCATTTTGGAGAACCAGCCGCCGAAACTCGCCGCGCGACAGGTGCTTGCCATACTTCGCAAGCGTATACACGTTCAGCGCTTTGTAGACCGCCAACATCTGTTCCGCCAAAGTAGACGCCGACACACCTGGCTCGCCAAACGCCCGCAACGCCATCACCACATGTTCATCGTTTGCGATGTCGTCGAGTGGCCCAAATACGGAAGGCGGAACGGGGGTGTCATCGGTCCACTTATTCTGATGGGAAGCATTCCAAATTCTTGTAAAATCTGAACGAATAGATGATATCGAACTCTTGTCAGCGTCTGCGGCGGATATGACAGCGAGTGTTGTTTCATACGAAAAGGCGTGTAGAGAGGTGATAGCGACATCTGATGATCTGAAACCAGCTTTAGGATCGTTTTTTGCAGCATCGATAGCGTCCTGTACGGCATCGTAAATAAAGCTACCCTCATCCAATTCAGCAGGCGAATCAAATATATCAAATGATTTGGAGGCACTTTGTTCAGCCATTTCAATTGCATACGCTACCGAATCAACGTGTTCTTTCGGTGCATTTGGCCAATACTTAGTAAAGAGTGGCAAAACACGGCGTGCGCATCGTGCCGCAAAAGCCAATTTGGCCCAGCGTGGCAGTTGCTCGATCTCTTCTGCTGTCGGTATCGTGATTTCGGCCATGTTACTCAACTCACGAGAATCAGTTCCAGGTTTTCAATTTCCACTTCATTATCGTCTTCGGCTTTTTTTGCGGCGGCGCGTGCGGCCTCGATCAATTGCGAGAGCTTTCGATCGATATCCATACCGGGCGTTTGCGGTTTGAGTGCGATCACGGCAATTGTTGCACCGCGAGAATCAGTGCTGAGGCCCGATAATGTCGTGTCGTAAGCCAAGTTCAGGTCGGGTGCAACGGCACACAGTTTCTCGATCATTGCCTTCGTGATTGCCGTCAGCGTTTCCAACGAAACGCCCGGCATGAACGACACCTTCAACCGCAGATGCGGGATCCTCAGTTTCGATTCAATCGCAGGGCGAGTTTTGTTCTTCGTAACGAACGAGCCGAAGGTCCAATCGCCAGTCGTGGTATCGGCCCACTTCGAGCAATCGACTTCGATCGCTGGTCGTGTTTTGACCTTGGTCACAAACTTGCCGTACGTGATGTTTTCTTCGCTCATTACTTTTCTCCCGGCATGACCCGAAGATACATGCTTCCGCCTGGCAGTTCTTCGCCATCGAGCATGAGTCGAAAAAGATACTGTCCGGGTTTCGGGAAAGGAACCTCGGACAATTTAATCGTTTCCATCAACACTTCCCAAGTGTCCGTGAAGCTAACTGTACTCGGATCGCTACGTCCCATGAGGCGATTCCGCTTCGGGTTTACCAAATCGGCTTCCTCGACCGTGACACCCAAATTATACTCGCCGACACCGTCGGTGAGCTGAGCATACACGAAGAGTTCGTTCACGCCGAAGTTTTTCGACACACCCGGTGGCATCCATACCGTGTGAAGCACGTTGTGCAATTCCCACCAACCGTCGAGAAGATCCAGCGACTTCGGCACACTTAGTACCGCATCGGCACAGACCGCGAAAAAGCGAACCGTCGGGCGTACTTTGGTCACGTGGCACTCCTAGGGTCAATACACGCCATCGTAACCACCAAAAATCGTGTCGTAAATTCAAATCCCTTAAAACGCCACGATCCGCGCCGAAAGTATCGGCGCGGATCGCTTGTTGTTCGCGGGAAGTTAGCGGCCGATCGGTTCGGGGGGTAACAGTAGCGGGATTGGTGGGGGGCTGCGGTCGGGTCTCGCGACGGGCCGAGCTTCTGGGAGATTGGCAGGGCGGCGTTCGTCGCGGTCCGATGCGACTCCGCGAGCGATGCTCGCCGTTTCCAGTAGTGGCACGCCGGGCAATGCACTGGCGCGGACTTCGCTGCGGTTGCCACCGGAGCGGCTGGCGAGCGTCGTCGAATCAGTACGGCCACCCTTGTTGCGTGCGCGTTGGGGTGGCGTGCGGAGCGAGTCGATCCACTTCTCTTGCAGGTCGTCCGCACTCTCGAAGCCGTAGAATTCGCGAACGGCGGCCTCCCAGTTGCGGTTGTCTTTCTTCATGCCCATGCTGACGAATTCGAGGAACTTCTTGCGTCCGCCGTGGTGATTAATGAGGTAATCGCAGACCGAATAGCCTTGGGCGTACACCACGATCATGTCACGTGGGTATTCCTTCATCGTGAACAGAATCCGTAGTGGAATGCCACGGTTCGCGTTGAGGATTTCGCGGCAACGGATGTCGTGGTTGAACCACTCGTCTTCGTTCTCGCTAAGGACGCTGCCGCCCTCGTCGGCCCAGCGCGGTACGGCTTGCCCGAAGTGTTGGGCCAGCACGGTGTGCGTCACTTCATGCGGGAGCACGCTGTAAAGTAACTGTTTCGTTTCGCCCCAGATTTTCATTTCCTGCGACATTACCGACGAACGACCCGATGCCCCAGCACCGAAGGTGAACGTCGTTGCGCCGCCCGATTGTTTGAGGTTGATCTCGATGCGAAGCGGGCAACGCTGTGGCCACGTTGGCATCTCGCGGCCGAGCCACTCTTGCGCTTTCTCGCGGCGATAATGTTCGGCGAGGTCGCCGAATTTCTCGGAGAGATCGCGGCTACTTGCCACGACGCGAAAGTTCGCGGTCTTGTAAGAGCCATCCCGGTCGAACTCGCCTTCGGCCCCCAAAACAGGGCGTACGACGATGCAGAGCAGAATGGCGGTGGCTGATAGCAGCCGGTTCCAACGAAGCGTCATTCCCTTGACCTCCGCAACACAAAAAAGCCCGGTCGAGCCGGTGGAGTCTACTGGCAAAAGAACTGTAACCGCAACCCGGATGCCGGGCGGGAAAAGTTTCGTTCTTCCGGGAGGAATGTGCGGTCAAATGTGTAGCAGGCTTAGAATTTCAGGCTTAGGGCGCGTATGCCACGAACGCCGGTGACGCGGAACGCGGCGTGTAGCTTTTACAATTCGGAAAAGATGATGCGGCAATTGCAATTTTTACCGATTGACGAAGTGCGGAACTCGGACAAAAACAAGATGAGGAAGCTAACGGAATTTAACCGCAGAGCGCGAAGAGTACGTTGATTTCTCTCTACGCCCTCTGCGGTGAAAGCTTTTCTGAAGCATCGATAGTCCGCGCGATTACTCCGGCCGTGGGCGTTCGCCGGGTGCGCCAGGTCCACCCATTGGGCGGTTCTTTTTCATTGCGTCTTCGAATTGCGTGAACTGCTCGGCAGTGAGCACGTCCTTCATTTCCTTCAGCATGTCGCCGCGGAGTTTCTGCATTTTCTCGCGAACGTCGGCCTGTTCGATTTTGCCTTCGCGAACTTGCGTCATCGTCGCTTGCATCGTCTTCTCGAAATTCTCGCGAAGTTCGTTGACTTGCTTTTGTTGCTTGTCGTTGAGCTTGATATCTTTGAGCGATTCGGCAATCGGGCTGCCGTGACCCGCAGCTGCGGGGCGACGCTCGGGAGCCGGAGCCGCATCGGGTTGGCGTGCTTCGCCGCGCGGCCCGCCCCCGCCGATGATACCGCCGTGTCCACCAAATGGCGACATCATGCCGGGCATACCAGGCATACCGGGCATCGGCCCGCGTCCGATCGCGTCGATCAATCGCTTTGCGGCGGTCGACTTTGCGCCGTCGTCGCCATCGGCGAGTTTCTGCAACGCTGGCAACGCGGCACGGCCAACGGAGATAATCCCGGCCCGCGCGCTATCGCGGATCGTGTCGTGCGGGTCGTTCATTTTGTCCGTAAGCGTTTTCACCCACGCATCGACTTGTGCGTCCGGCTTCGGGTCGGCGCGGCGTTCCATTGGATTTCCGGGTGTCAACGGGCCACTGCGGCCACCCATCGGCAAACCACCAGGGCCAGGAGCACCACCGCCGGGTCGCCCCATCGGCGGTTGGGCGTGGGCACTCGACACGCCGAAGCCCGCACACAGCCCGAGCGCGGGCAGCCATTTCCAGATCGTTCGCATGATATTGGCCTTCACCAGAGAGTGGGTACACGAATCGCGTACCTACGCATAACAAACGAAAACGATGGCGAACTGCGACCGGGATTCACGAGCTTTTCATTTATGTATCACAGGTAATGCGTGGGAAGTAGACGCGAATCGTGGTGCCTTCGTCGACCGCGCTCGTCACGTCGATCGAGCCACCCGCGCGATCAACGATCTGCTTGACTACGGCCAGGCCCAACCCCGTACCTTGCCCGCGCGGCTTCGTCGTGAAGTATGGGTCGAATATCCGCGATTGATTTTGCACATCCATACCGATGCCCGTATCGCCGACGCCGAGCATCGTGTACTTGCCGGATCGCCCAGATTCGTGGCAATCGACTGTCGCGATATACAGGGAAATCTTGCCGCCGGTCGGCATCGCATCTCGCGCGTTCACGACCAAGTTCATGAGTACCCGCTCGTACTGGCTCGGGTCGATGAACGTCTTGCCGACGTGTGCGCCGTGTTCGAATTGGATCTGGTACTTCGGGCCGACTGCGGTGCGCAGTAGCGGGACCACGCCATCGGTAATTTCGGTGAGATTAACGACACGCGGGGATTCGGCCTCCCGTTCGCCGTAGTTCGTCATCTCGCGCGTCAGGGCCGCACCGCGTTCGCCCGCCTCGATAATGTGCTTTGCCAGTTCGCGAATGTCGTCTGGCAGATGCTTGGTGCGCTGGATTTCCCCCGCGCAACCGAGGATGATCGTCAGTAGGTTGCGGAAGTCGTGCGCCGCCCCCGCAGCGAGCCGACCCAGCGACTCCGCCTTGTTCAGCGCGAGCGTAATTTCGTTGTGCTTGCGGAGTGCGGATCGCGCTTCGATCAGCGCAGCCGTCTTGAGTTTCAGGCTGATCGCATCCGATAAACTCGCAGCAAAGTCGCGTTCTTCGAGCGTCCACTCGCGCGGCATTCCCGAGTGTTCGTGGCAAATGACGCCGATGACTTCGCCGTTCTCGAAGATCGGCGCGTCGAGCATCGAACTGATATTCAGCGGGTATAAGTACGCTTCCGAGAGTTCGTGCGTCGACTCGTTCGAGGTAGCGCGTTTGGCGGGGATCGAACGACGATTTTCGAGTGCGACAAAGTAAGCAGGAAAGTCCGCCACCGATAGCGTGGTGCCCTCGGAGAATTCGTCTTTGTCGCGCTCGTAAAGCATCGAACATCGTAGCGCCGCTCGTTCGTCGACGAAAAACCAGATGCCCACGCGGTTGACGCCCACAGTGTTCGCGGCGGTGCGACAAATCTCGCGAAAGATGTCGGTCAGCGAAAGTTCTGGTCCCGGTATGAGCCGCACGAGCGCCAGACGCGCCGCCTCCATCGGACGACTCGGAGAGGAATCGAGCATAAAGCACTCGGGCGCACATTGGGCAGGCGATTTGCACAATCATATCCGAAGCCGCGCGAGAAATGCGAGAAGAAAGCCTCAAATTTGCGTGCCCGCTTCACTCGCGAGATTCGGCGCATCGGATTCTGGCTTCGCGGACGAACTCTTTGGGTAACTCGGCCCCTGCCACCTGAAATAAGCCTCATGGCAAATGGCGTCGTGTCTCGAAGACTCTCCACGAAATGTTTTTAAGGGTAAAATTTCGCCCGGTTGTTTCCTTACACTTTCTCCATGCCGGCCTTGATGTTTTTCAGTGCGGCGATCATTAGCTCGAAGTGCTCCTCGAAGCGGCGGGTGTTGACTTCGGCTTGCACCAGCGTTGCGCCGAACGCGAAAAGGTAATCTTCGCCGACTTCGGGCGGGCGCAGATACTGGAATAGGTAGCCGCCGAATTGCACGTCGAACAGTACGCGGCGATTGATGCCCTGGCCGCCTTTGCCGAGGATCGCGTTCATGCGGTCCATTTCGGTGTGCATATCGAGTGCAAGCGATGTCCACCATGCGATCTGCGATTCCGCCGTGCGGAACGGCACGAGCTCGTCCAATCGCTTCTGGATCTCGTTGACATTCACGCCAGTGGCAAGGTAAACCGCTTGTGCGCCGTCCTTTTTGCTCAGGCGAATCAGCGTGGCGAAGTCCAAACCGCCGGGCAGGTTCGTGTAATATCGCACCACTTTGGCTTGGTCTTTCGAACGGCGAAACGTCGACGGATCGCGCGGTAACCGCCAGACGCAATAGACCAACACGCCGAGAATGACGACCGCGTTGAACAACGCCACGGCCGCCACCATCACGGGGCCGGGCGCGCGTTCTTCGGTAACGAGCGTTTTCAGCGGTGCGAGGATCGCCATCGCGTTCGAGGAATGCGCTTCCGTGCGTAACAATCCGAACGCGCCGGTCAGAAAGCCGAATGCGGCGAACAGCCACGTCGGCCGATGTGGATTGACGACTTGCGTGATGAGCGGCTTGCCGACAACGACCCGCAACACCGCGAACACCGCACCGGATAGTGCGAGGATTTTCGTCAGGTCGGTTAAGTTCCAATCCATGATTCACCGGGCGATACGAGGGCGCAACAATAGCAGTGTATTCGCGGGAATCTCAGTATTCTTGCACGATTACGCTGCCATCGGCGGCAAACCAGCCTCCGCCGTCGATCTGGTAAACGCCTTCGCAGTTCGCCGCAAAGTACCGGCAGACGGCCAAAACGGTGGCGTCCAGGTTCACTTCATCGGCGTGGTCGTATGGCTTTCGTAACGTGATCATTTGCTTCGTCTGGATCACGCGTTCCATCATGGCGGCGAAATTCGGGCTGTAGTTCATCGTTTCGAGTTCGGCGGCGAATGCGTTCAAGTCCTTGCGTAATTCGTCCTCTTCGGTGAGGTAGCGTTCGAGCAGCAGTGCCGTGCCGTTGCCGGGTAGGTGCAGTTCGCCGGAAGTCCAGCCGAGGTCGTCGCCGCGGAAGTGCGGCACCACGATCAGCGACTTCGCGGTGAGGTGTTCGACGAGCGCCATGGGGGAAACGGGCGTTGCCGACAAACCGAAGACACGGTGCCACACGGAGTAGTCTCGTGGGGGAAGGTTCGCAATAGCAACTATTGTAGTAGGCGACGGAAATGGACGCGTTTTGAGCGTGAGAAATCGACGTAAGTCAGAATTGCGGAGGTTCCAAAAACGGTTTTTCGGGTGTTTTTCCGGTTTGAGAGACCCAAAAAGTCGTGTTTTTGATCGATAAATACTGATCCGTTTTCCGTATCTCGAATTTCTATCGTGGGTTATGTCGATCCCTCTCATTTTCCAAACCGGCGCAAATACCGACCGAAAATCGACCGGATGCGACCGAAAATCGACCAATATGGAACCGAGATCGACCGGATGCGACATTTTCGCGTCACAAATCGACACTTTGCGACACCATGCAAAAGTCGACTTACGTCATATCGCCTGCGATTTTTTGACTTTGGGAATTCGCGTGGGTGATGCCGAATCGGGGTTCGTTTCGTGTAGCGATGCGCGGAGTGTGAACCCTGGTGAAAGTGACATCGTTACATGATATCGGGTGGTTCGTCTCGCAAGCCGTACGTCATCATTCAGACGGTGGAAAGTCCGTTACTTGACATCGTCGCCGAAGAGATCGGTAATCACGCGGCGCAGCATTTGGCCGGTGGTCATGCCGCGGCGGTTGGCGGCAGCTTCGAGCGCGAGTGCCTGCCAGCGCGGCAGTAGTAGGGGAAGTTCGACGACTTCGTGGTCCGAGCGAATCTTTTCCCCAAGCGGCGGGGAATCCATGATGACGGGTGCCGCTCCGGTAATCGCGGTCATTGTCTGGGTACTTCCATCGGGCGTCAGTTTCGGACGGTGTTTGAGCGGTTTCCAATCCAGTTCGTTTATCTTATGAACGATTTGGATCGTCACCGACCGACTGATTCACAGCAATCAGAATGCCGAACGTTCAGAATTGTGTAATAATTCACAAAAGTCTAGAATTCGTTCAAATCTGCGGATCGCTCGAAGTGGGTTGCGAGTAGACACTGCCTAAAACTTCGGCAACCTCTGCCAGAGAAATTTCAAGTCCCCATCACTTTCCATCTTCAACAGTCGCTCAGTCGGCACGTTGGACTCGGTAAATGAGGAAAAATGGGAAAAAAGGTTCGTGTGGCCATTTCATATGAGAGAATGGCAGGATAATTTACCAAGATGCCCGTGTCCACGCGGTTCACACTTGAGTTTCGGCCCCTGGGAGATCACCATGGCAGTTCAACCATCCGACGATAAACGCGATCCGAAGCCGCACGATGGCTCCGATATCCCCGAGTGGCTGCGGACCGACGATTGGTTGCAAGTCACGCCGACGCCGAGTGAACTCGCGAGCCATGCCGCTTCGCCGGAAGAGATCATCGAGATTGTCGATACCGACGATGACGACGCACTGTTGTTCACCGACAACATGATGTTAAGCGGGCCGATGAGCGGCATTCTCGCATCGGCAAACCAGCCGAAAACGGTCGAAGAGTTCCTCAATCCCGCGGATGATAAGCCATCGGTTGGCGACTTGCTGTTGAATTCCGCCGACGACGACGATGCGATCGACCTCGCCGACTTCGCCGACGCGCCGCGATTTGGCCCGTCGACTTCGGTCATTCGCACCCGTGCGGAAATCGTACCCGATTCGGACGATGCGATCGGTGGGAACATCCCGACGTTGCCCGCAACGCCGGGATCGGGTTGGTTGGCATCGACGACGAAACTCTCGGCACCCGCACCGCTCACGCCGCCGAAATCGCTCTCGAAACCGAAGCTGCTTCAACCCTCATCGACGGCAGATATCGATCTGCCGATCGAACCGAACGACGAATCGTCCGACATTTTCAGTACGGCGCGTCGTGCGGACTTCGCGAAATCTGGAGTGACGGGCGCGACGGGTTCGGGGTTATACACGGGGGCCGTTGCGCCCGATGGCGTTGGCCCCGAACTGATTCAACCGATCCCGTTGGGCATCCCGGTCGGCGACTCGAACTTGTTCGGCGGCGTGAATGAAGACGGCGGCGATTCGCAAATGTTCGAACGCGACCTCGGGAGTTACCCACTCGATTTCTCGCCGCCGGGCGATGAGCGGATCGAGATGGCCGAACCGGTCTTCGATTCGGGGATCGATTTCCGTGACGCGGTATTACCCGCGACCGGTTGGGGTTCGGTTTCCGATGCGGACAAGTTGAAATCGATTCGCCAAGATGCAATCGAAAATCGCTCGTTGACTGAAGCCGAACTCGACCTGATCGGCGGCGATGGTCTGCCCGATTTTAATGCGACTGCGATCGGGCAATCGGGTTCGAATCTGCTCGGGGATCGCACGATCACCGACATGGAACTCTTCGACGACCTGCCGACGGGGCAATCGGGGATCAATCTCTCGGATCCAGAAGGCGATTCGGCGGAAGATGAAGCGAAATCGAGCATTTTCGGCAAGATCGACGACTCGCAATCGTCGGGTGGCCGCGATGCGGGGCGGGTCGATCTCGACCAAATTCCGCTCATGGGATCGTCGGACGACCGCACCGATGCGATGTTCTTCGAAGGTGACTTGGCGAGTTCTTCGGTGGTCTTCGGCCAGAAGCGCAAGGGCGTCGTGTCGCCGATGGATCTCACCGATGAAGATCAAGATTCCGTGTTCGCCATGCCGCTCAACAATGGTGGCGTGCCGGATAGCGGCGATAGTGGGATGATCGATTGGTCGAGCGAACCGGACAAGATCACGAACCGCCTCGGTGGCACCTCTGAGATCGGCCAAAAGACGATCTCGACGCCGATCATGGAAGACGACGAATTCGATTCGCTCGTCGCATCACCCAAAAATAAATCGTCCCCCGCGACCGATCTCGTGCTCGATGACGATGAGGATTTTTTGCGCGAAGGCAACATCCACGACGGTACCGCCGCGATGGCCGCCGCTGGTGTGGCCTTGCCTGCCAGCAAAGCCTCGAAACGCACGCCGTCCAGCTACAGTTCTAAGTACGACCCGAAATTTGAAGACGACGACGAAGAACCGAAGGCGAGGAAGCGGGGCGGCTTGCTCGTCGGCGCACTCGGCTTGCTCGCCGGTGTCGGACTCGGCGCGGGCGGCATGTTCTTGACAGCCGGCGGTGGCGCGGGAACGGGCACACCCGTCGCATCGAACCCCACACCACCGATTACTTCGAAGGCCACACAGGATGTCGTTCCCCCCGTTGCCAACGTGGCAATGGCGCAGACGCTGCTGACAGGTGGCGATCCCGTTGCGGCACTGAAGGCATTCGAGCAAGCGGGTGCGGACACCACCGAGGTGCAAGCCGGTCGCGGACAAGCTCGTTGGCAGGCACGGGTTCGTACGGCCGATGGCAAACTCGACGCGAACGACCCCGAACTCGTGAAAGCCGTCGCCGACCTGAACGCCGTGTACAACGCGCCCGATCTCAAGACCCCCGCGCAACAGGCGATGGGAGCGAAGGCCGCGCTGAACCTCGGTTTGATCCAGGAAATCACCGGCAAACCGAAAGACGCCGTCGCGACTTACGATGCCGCAGCCAAGAAGTTTGCGGGGTTCAAGAAGGTGTTCGATTCAGCGAAACGACGCATCACGGTGATGTCCAAAAAGGCCGACGGTACCGCCGTCAGCGATGCGGACTTCAGCCTGTTCATGCCGCACGATGAGGCATTCGAAATCGCCGCGGCGTCGTCGATCGCTTTCGATTTCCCACCCGTGCAAGAACTCGACGACGAAGCCGGTTTCCACTTCTGGGACGCGATTAATTCGGCCGCAAACTGGCAAGATCCGAAGTCGTTCGATAACGCGATTGCATCGATCAACAAAGCCCGCGCCGCACACGATGTCCGCCGCAAAACGCTCGCGGGCATGGGCCTCAACCCACTCTCCGACCCGCGCGAGCAACTGTTCCTGCGTGCCTGCGACGAACTGCGTTTCTACTGGACTTTCAAGAAACAAATTTACTCCGACCCCACGGGAATGGAACTGGCCCGCAAGTCCGGCACCTCCGGGGCACTCGCGGCGATGCTGAAAGCCGTGAAGGATGGCGGGAGCGGCTCGCAAGCGAAGCTCGAAGAAGCGACATTGCTGGCAACGAAACTGTCCGACGAGTTGAAAGTCGCACAAAAAAAGGCGAGCGACGAAGCCACCGCATACGCGGTTCAAACGAAGAAACTCGACGAGGATAAGTTGGCACTGCTCGCCGAGAAAAAGAAAGCCGACGACGAAAATGCCAAGTTGGTGATGGCCATCGAAACCAGCAAGAAAGAGATCGATGCGAAAGCCGCATTACTCGAAACGGCCAAGCTCGCACTGGTGAAATCCGGCGACAAACTGAAGGCCGCCGATTCCGCGCTCGACCCGCTGATCGACAAGCTCAAAGTAGCGAAACTCATCGACGACAAAGAGACGCGCGAAAAGGTGATTGCCGCGATGCCCGAGCTTGCCAAGAAGCTCATTCTGCTAACCGGCACGTCCGGGGAAACCGCCGAATTAGCGAAGCAGTTGACCGACGCCCGCGCAGAAATGAAGAAGTCGCAAGAGATGGCCACGAAGGCGGTCAAGGACGCAGAATCGAGCTTATTGGCTGCACGCAAAGACGCGGACAAGACGATCGCGGATTTGCAAGCGAAGCTGAAGGAGAACGAAGCGAAAGTGGCGATCGACGTCAAGAAAGCCGCCGACGAGACTCGCGCCGAGATGCAGAAAAAGCTCGAAGCAACAATGCTGGCATCGATCGAAAAACAGAAGCAATCCGAAGCCGAGTTGAAGAAAGCCACCGACGAACGCGCCCTCGAAGCCAAGATGGCCGAGATCAAACTGTCGAGCCAAGCGGAACAATTCCGCGGCCAGATCGCCGCCGTACGTGCGGGTGTGATCGTGCCGTTATCCGAACCCGAACGCGCGACGGCCGACCTCGCGAATACCTCGTACCTCGCAGGCGTCGAAGCCTACTTCGCGGGCCGCAATTCGGATGCCGAAACGTCCCTCGCGAAAGCCGTCGCCGCTAGCGGAACCGACGCACGCTATTGGTATTTCCTTGGTCTATCAAAGTGGTCGCAAGGCCGAACCGCCGAAGCCAATGCGGACTTCAAGAAAGGGGCCGAGTGGGAATCGCGCGCGAAGCCCGGCCACCGCCAAGTCGGCCTTTCCCTCGAACGCGTACAAGGCAACGCCCGCCAAGCCCTCGAAGTGTACCGACCGTAATCACGCGGCGCGATCTGCGATGCGGGCGATGGCACGCTGCACCAGCATTGCGTGGTCGAATGCGAGTTTTGGCAGTTTGTTTAGGCGAAACCACTTCACGGCGGCGGCATCGTCGCCGGCTTTGGGTTGTAATGTACCCGCCTCGACGCGAGCCAGAAACGCGATGCTGATCGTCCAGCCGCGCGGGTCGCGGCCGGGGTCGCCGGTCGTGTAGAGCGGTTCGAGCGTCGAGATTTCCAGTCCCGTTTCCTCGTGCAATTCGCGCTTCGCCGCATCGACAATTGGCTCGTCGGGATTCACGAAACCACCCGGTAACGCCCACGAGCCTGCGAATGGTTCGCGGGCACGTTGAATCAGTAACACGCGCGGTTGGACCTCGCGCGTAACTAACACGATGTCCGCTGTCACGGCGGGGCGTGCATATTCGTAGGTGAACGCTTTTTTGGCCACGATTCGTCTCACGGTGTGAGGAACCAGTTCATAAGCTGCCAGCCAGGGTCGAAACTGTGCGGTCCCTGTGTGGCGGTCACTTCGTCGTAACTTAGTTGCCCCGCCGGCGCGATCCCCGTACCGGCAGATGCGAATGGCACCGCACCGTATGCATGGGCGCGGGTTCGCAATGTCGTGCGATGATCGGGTTCGATTAAAATTCGCCAGTCGCCGTACTTCGGTAACGCGTCCAAAAGCGGGCCAACGATATGCTCGTCGATGCGTTCGAGCGCCTTCACTTTTTCATCAGCACGGCCTTCGTGCGAAGCCTCATCGGGCGATTCGACGTGAACGCAGACGAGATCGAAATCTTTGAGCGCGGCCACGCCATAACGGCCCTTGGCGGCGTAGTCGGTATCGAGGTAACCCGTCGCGCCGGGGACATCGATCCGCTTCCAGCCGAGCAACACGCCGACGCCACGAACGAGATCGACCGCCGAAATGATCGCGCCGCGTTTGCCGTAAATTTCCTCGAACGGCTGCACCGTCGGCGATTTCCCCTGTCCCCAAAGCCAAATCTGCGTGGCCGGCCGCTTGCCCTCAGCGATGCGATGGAGGTTCACGGGGTGATTCGCGAGGATTGGTTTGCTCGCTTCCATCAGTGACACCAGGATTTCACGCGCGGCCCCTTGCGGTAAATAATCGGCAACCGGTTTCTCTGGGATATCGTGCGGCGGTTGCGTTTTCATACCCGAGAACGGCGCAGAATCCGAACGCCCGCGCCAAACGAGAATGTTGCGATATTGCACGCCCGCATGGAATTCGAGCGTGCCGCCCGCGACCTCTTTCCCGCCCAGTTGCTGCTGAATCGCGTGGATTAGCGGCGCGCCATCTTCGCTCGAAATATGCCCGGCGGTGAAGTCCCACATGCAGCCGTCTTGCACGTAAACGAGGTTGCAGCGGATCGCCCAATCGTTCGGCCCGAGCGCGATGCCCATCGCGGCGGTTTCGAGCGGCGCGCGACCAGTGTACACCTTTAGCGGGTCGTAGCCGAACAGCGACAGCGTCGCGACATCGGACGCCGGCGTCAGCGATGGCGGTACATTGTTGCTGAGGCCAACGACACCGAGCCGCGCAGCCCGGTCCATATTTGGCAGTTTCGCCGCCTGCAACGGCGTCAGCCTGCCCAGCGCATCGAGCGGTTCGTCCGCACATCCATCCGGAATGACAATCGCGTATTTCATGTCGGTTAGTGTAGTCATCGGGGCGATAACGTTCACTATCCCCCGATCGGGATTCGTTTAGCCGCGCCGCATAGTCTTCGGAGCGAAGCGCGGGCAGGATGTGTCGGATCACAATGTTATTTTCACGTGGGTTCACGCCGCGCGCTTCGCTACGCAAAGCCTACGCGGCTAAACGAATCACTTTCGATTCTGCCGATTCGGAAGATGCAGAAAACCGTACATCCTCGCGGTATTGTGTAAGCTAAACTTGCCGATGCCTTCGAGGAGAACTGATGCTGCCTGCCGATGATACCCAGGAACGAACGCTCGTACAGATCACGCCGCCGCGGTTCACGTCGGACGGTATGCCGCTGTCGGCGAGTTCGCCGCTCGGCAGCATTGGCCGATACGTTCTCGAAGCGGAGATCGGTCGCGGCGGAATGGGCATCGTTTATCGGGCGACCGATGAAAGCATCGGTCGCGATGTCGCGATCAAAGTCCTTCACGAACGATCTGCGAGCGACCCCGATGCCGTGCGGCGATTCCTGGTGGAAGCGCGGATCACGGGGCAACTCGCGCACCCTGGCATCCCGGCCGTCCACGAAATTGGCCACCTCCCAGATCGTCGCCCGTTCATGGTCATGAAGCTGATTCGTGGCCGCACACTCGATGGCATTCTAAAGGAACGCGGCGCGGTCCCATGTGGGGCATTGTTGCCAGTTTTCGAGCAGATCTGCCAAGCCGTTGGCTATGCCCATAGCCAGGGCATCATTCACCGCGACTTGAAACCGCAGAACGTGATGGTCGGCGCATTCGGCGAAGTGCAAGTCATGGACTGGGGCCTCGCGAAGGAAGTGCGGAGCGCCGAGTATAGCGTCGGCAATGCGGTTCACATACCGGAAGCGGAACAATCGGAGACGATCGCGGGAAGCGTGATGGGCACGCCCGCGTTCATGCCACCGGAACAAGCGGGCGGTGTGACCAACGCAATCGACGAACGTGCGGATGTCTTCGGCCTCGGTGCGATTTTGTGCGTGATTCTTACGGGGAAACCGCCGTTCATCGGCCAAGACACCGAATCGGCACGGTTACTTGCCGCCGCCGCAAAGCTCGACGATGCTTATCACCGGCTGGAAACCTGCGGGTCGGAACCGGAACTCGTGGAACTGGCGAAGCGCTGTTTGGCGGCGGATCGCACGGCCCGCTTTCCGCACGCCGGGGAAGTCGCGATTGCCGTGGCCCAGTTGCGTGTCGAATCCGATTCTCGTGCGCGGGAAGCCGAACTCGAACGGGCACGCACGGAGACACAGGCCGCCGGGGAACGCAGTCGCCGGCGGGTGCAGTTCCTGTTATTGGCGACGCTACTCGTTCTCGTGGGGTTAACCGCTGTCGGTACGTTGTGGATTCGGCAACAGCGTGCCGAACGTGAACAACTCGCGGGTACGCAACTACTGAAGGATGCCGCGGCGGCACGCGAACGCGACATCCGCGGGAAGGGGCTGCATTTCGGCATCTCGGCCGAACTCGATCAGTTGAACGGCTTCTTCGCACGCGGCATGTGGAAGGAAGCGGAGGAGAACATCCGCCAGTGCGAAGAGTTCCTCGAAGCCGACGATGATGTGGAACTGCAAGCACAACTCGATCGCGCGAAACGCGATGAGATTTTCCTCAAGCGATTCGACGCGATTCGGCTGAAAAAACTTGCGATGTTCAACGATAGACTGGCCACTGAACGAGCGAGCCGCGAATATGGAGACGCCTTCCGCGATTATGGCCTCGACCCCGAGAAACCCACGGAATTCGTCGCGACGCTGAAGACGGCGAAAGTACAGACGGTGCTGCTGTCCGAACTCGACGATTGGGCAACGACCACGCCAGACGGGAATCTGCGATTCCAACTGATGGCACTCGTCGCCGCCGCGACGGGAGAGCAGTGGCGGCGAGACATCTTCAAAAATTGGAACGACGCTGTTTCGATCATGGCGCTTTATCAATCCGTTCCGGTGCCACAGCGTTCGCCGGAGTTCGTGATTGCGTTGGGAATGCAATTGCAGAAACTCGGCCGCAATGGCACTTCAATTCTCGAACTCGAACTCCGCCAGTTCCCCGCCGATTTTTGGTTGCATCTGGCACTCGCCGAAATGTATAGCACCCAACGAAATTACGAGGCCGCCACGGGTGCCTACCGTGCTGCACTCGCAATTCGCCCCGTCGGTGTGGTGTGGTCGAATCTCGCGGTGGTGTTGAAGGCCAAAGGCGATGCGGACGGGGCAACCACCGCCGAAGCCGAAGCGAAGCGGCGCGACTAAGCCAGGTATCGGTTGGACGCTCGCGCCGGTTCGACTAAAACCTACGCGAGCGGGCTGCATCGGTTCGCAATTGGGAGAGGTGCGAAAATGTCGATTCTGCTCATCACGGGTGGTTGTGGCTTTATTGGCTCGAACTTCATCCGGCATCTGCTGGCCACCGACCCCGCCACGTCGATTGTCAACTTCGACGCGTTGACTTACGCAGGAAATCTCGCGAATTTGGTCGATATTGCCAATCACCCACGTTACCGATTCGTGAAAGGCGACATCACGGATCGCGATGCCGTGCGGGCCGCGATGGCGCTCGGCGTGACGGATATCATTCACTTCGCTGCCGAGAGCCACGTTGATCGTAGCATCCAGGATTCCGGTCCGTTCGTGCGAACGAACGTGAACGGCACGCAAAATCTGCTCGATGCCGCACGCGAATTTTCCGTGAAGAAATACGTGCAAGTTTCGACCGACGAAGTCTATGGCAGCCTCGGTGCAACCGGGTTGTTCACCGAGGAAACGCCCCTGCACGCGAACAGCCCGTACTCGGCGAGCAAAGCCGGGGCAGACTTGCTGGTGCAGGCATACTACCACACGTTCGGGCTGCCGACGGTCATCACGCGCTGTTCGAATAACTACGGGCCGTTTCAGTTCCCCGAGAAGCTGATCCCACTATTCGTGACGAACCTCATGCGGAATGAACCGGTGCCCGTTTACGGCGATGGCCAGCAGATTCGCGACTGGATTCACGTTCACGATCACTGCACCGGCGTCGAAGCGGCATGGCGGAAGGGCACGGCGGGCGAAGTCTACAACTTCGGCGGGAAGTGCGAGAAAACCAATCTGGACCTCACGCACCTCATCATCGATTTGCTCGACAAGCCACGAACGCTGATTCGCTACGTGGCGGACCGTTTGGGCCACGACCGACGTTACGCGATCGATTGTGCCAAGGCCGAACGCGAACTCGGCTGGCAGCCGAAAGTGTCGTTCGAAATCGGCCTCAACGAGACGATTGCGTGGTACAAATCGAATGCGGTCTGGATCGACGGTATCCGGAACAAGGAATACATGACGTATTTCGAGAAACAGTACGGTTCTTTGAAGTAGACTGCGGGCGTGTAACCACAAACTCCGGAGACATTCATGAGCATTCGCGGCGTGATCTTGGCGGGCGGCAAAGGCACCCGCATGGGCGAACTGACGAAGGTGACGAACAAGCACCTCCTACCCGTGGGGCCGTACCCGATGGTATATCACCCCCTCAAAAAGCTAACGGGGGCGGGTTTACAAGAGATTTTGCTCGTGTCCGGCACCGAGCACATGGGGGATTTCATCGAACTACTCGGCTCGGGTTACACGCACAACTGCCGCCTGACGTATCGCGTCCAAGACGAAGCGGGTGGCATCGCGCAGGCGCTCGGCCTCGCCGAACACTTCTGCACCGGCAGCCGCACCTGCGTATTGCTCGGCGATAATATCTTCCGCGATCCGCTGATTCCGCTGATTGAAAAAGCCAACAGCCGCCCCGATTGGGCGTGGATCGGCCTCAAAAAGGTCCACGATCCCGGACGTTACGGCGTTGCCGAACTCGATGGCGATCGCGTCATTGGTATCGAAGAAAAACCGGCAAACCCGAAGAGCGATTTCGCCGTCGTCGGCATCTATATCTACCCGCCCGACGTGTTCAATCTCATCAAGACCTTGAAGCCCTCGAAGCGCAACGAACTCGAAATTACCGACGTCAATAATTACTATCTGCAACAAGGCCGCATGGGCTACAGCGAACTCGACGGCTATTGGACCGACGCCGGTACGCTCGATTCGCTCGACCACGCGAACGACCTCGTACGCAAAGACCCACCACGGTTTTGATGTTCACGGGAACGCGACGCGGACGGGTTGGCCGACGCGGAGGGGCGACTTCCCGGCGGGGGCGGCGTCGGTGACTTCGATCTCGATTTCGAGCGCGACCGATGCTTTGCCCGCGAGGAGATCCGCGGCACCGCCGTTGCGTTTGTTCAGAAATGCGGAGCCGATGCGCTTCACGGTGCCTTCGTAAGTCAGTGCGGTATTGGTGTCGTCGGTGATCGTGACCTTCTGGCCGATTTTGTCTTTGATCTTGTACGAGAAATCCGGGACGACCTCGGCACGAACGATTCGCGGGCCACCGGGAATCAGGTAAAACAGCGGCGCGCGCGACTGTTGGCCGACGACGAGGCCCGGCGTTGCGGTCACTTGCTCGATCACTCCGCCGATGTCCGCTTTCCACACGCAACGCTCGATCGCCAGCTTGATTTTCTCGATCTTCGTCTGCATGAGTTCACACGTAAACTGAGCTTCATTCGCCGTCTCCGCAACGGGTTGACCTTCGACGAGTTTCTGGTCGAGAGCCTTCGCACTCACGTTGTTTTTCGCGATTTCGACCTTCGTCTTTGCTTCGAAAATCATCGGGTCATCGAGGCGGCGTTTCTCGAGTTCGGCAGTCGTTAAATCGCCGGACAGTTTGTTGAGCTTGTCGAAATTGCGCGTTGCCAACGCGACGCCTTCTTCCGCTCGGGCTTGAAGGTACTCGGCGTTCGTGACCGCGAGTTTCGCTTGTTCGACTGTGCGGCCGTGTTGGTCTTTGAGTGCTTTCGCCTGGTTGAATTTCGTGACGGCGACGTTGAACGCGCTCGTGGCTTCTTTGAGGTCGATTTGCAAAAACTGATCGTCGAACTTCACGAGCACATCGCCCGGTTTGACTTCCGCACCGTTGCGAACCAGGACTTCCTTGATCGTACCCGATGGCATGTGCGAAGGCAGAAAGAACGACATCGACGACGGATCGGAATCGACGGTCCCCTTAACGACGAGACCATCGACGATTGCGGTGTTCTTGGCCTTCTTCGGGTCGTTGGGCGCGCCACCGCCACTGGTGGTATCCGGGTTCGCGAGGCGATTCGCGCCGATGAGGCTGCCCGCAACCAGCGCCACGCCTAGTAACCACGGAATGAGTTTCAGCCGATTCATAGGGATTCTACCCTTGGGAACGTCGTGCGTGCGTTCTGATGTCACCTCAATGGGTGGCCACATCCGCCGCCTGACGCTCTAGTTTGCCATCTTCCAGTTGATAGCACACATCCACGAACGGAAGCATTCGATGATCGTGGGAAACGATAAAAATCGTTGCGTTGCGGTCGTGGGCCGCATCGCGAAGCAGATGTAGCACGGCCTGGCCGTTCTCCCAATCGAGCGCGCTCGTCGGCTCATCGGCAAACAGGTACGTCGGATTCTTCACTAAAGCGCGTCCGATTGCGACTCGCTGCTTCTCGCCTCCCGAAAGCTCTGAGGGTTTTTTATGGCGCTGCGAGATTATCCCCAACCGTTCGAGCATTTCTTCAGCCTGTCGCCTCGCCTCGCGCGGCCCGACGTTGCAACCCCATTTGAGCACGATCTCTAGTTGTTGCGACGCCGTCAGTGCCGGAAAGAGATTGTACCCCTGGAAGATGAACCCGACATGGGCGCGGCGAAACTCCTCGCGTTCCTTCTGGCTGAGCGCCCAAATATCGACCGGTGCCGGACTCTTGCTGACGTGCGTGAGTACCTGCCCGCTATCGGGCGGTAACAATCCGGAAAGCACTGCCAGGAGTGTCGATTTGCCGCTACCGCTCGGCCCCATGAGTAACGCAACCTGCCCCGGATACATATCGACCGAAACTTCACGCAAAGCGATCTTTTGCTGCGCGCCATCGCCGAACGTCCGCATCAGGCGGACGGCACTCAACGACGGTTGTTCCTGCGAACCGAAACTCATCGGCGAACCTCAATCGCAACGTGGTAGGCATACCGTTTGCTAAGAATACGCCAATCGCCACCCGCGAACAAGCCCTCGCCGATTTCACGTCAGAGCACGAAATCACCGCGTAAGGCGAGCGGTCACAAACATATGCTTTTTTAATGGACAGAGATTGTCAACGGCCACATCACCAACGAGTACTGGTAAACGCGCATTTGTGACTTACGTCGATTTTTGGCGCTCGGGTGGCTCGTGAAACATCAGCAAAAACACCAAAGCTCCGATCGCGCAACCGACGCAGGGGACGAGCCAGATCGTTGGCCAATCGGTTCCGTTGGCGGTTGTGGCGGCCTGGCCGACGCGGCCCGCGAGCCAGTTGCCGATGAGTACGGATGGCCCCGAACTGAGGAATCCCACGAGCGATTGTGCCCCCGCACGCAGTTCCGCCGGGGCTTCGCGATCCACGAACAATGCGGCGAGCATTCCGAAAAACGCATAGCTGAAGCCGTGCATCGGCAACGCGATGGCCACCGCCCACGCTGGCGAACCCCACGTGAGTATCGCCATACGCAACACCCAGCCGAGCAACCCCGCGAGCATCACCGGTTTCAAGCCGAAACGCACCACCAGCCACGGCGAGATTGCCATGCAGGCGATCTCGCACCACTGCCCGAGTGTCAGAACCGCTTCGGGTGCCGTCGTGCCGTGTTCGGCGAGGTAGCGCGTGGCATACAGCACGTAGAACTGGTTCATCATGTTGCCGATGACGGCGGCGATGGCGAAGCCGACAAACGAGCGGTCGCGGAACATGCGGATCGACGGTAGCCCGATGATCTCCGCCGTTGAACGCCCCATCCCACGCGGCGGCGTGTGCGGCAACGTGAACGATGCGAAGCCTTGCACCAGTGCCGTTGCCGCCGCCAGATACAACGGCATCGGCGACATCGGGTTCATCCCCCACGCGACCGCGTAACCGGCGACAATCCAGCCGAATGTACCAATTAAACGCACTTTACTAAACTGCGTCGTCGGCTTCGGCAGCTTGCGTAACGCGATCACGTTCGTCAGCGTCAGCGTCGGCTGACAGACAACGCCGTATGCGACCATCAGCACGAAGAATGTGATTTGCGAAGTGCCGGGAACCTGCGCCGCCTCCCGTTCGCACCACCACCCCGCCCCGGCCAACAGTGCCGCCATAATGAACTGCATGACGCCGAGGAGTTTTTCCGCCGCAAAGTAGCGATCCGCCAGTGGCCCCACGAGCAATGGCGCAAGGATCGCCCCGAACGGCAGCGCCATATAGACCCAGCCGACATCCGTAGGGCCGAAACCGAGGCCGCCCATCTCCAGCGATGTGCCGAGGTAGCGCGACAGCGAAACGACCCACGCGCCGAGGCCGAAGTATTGCAGGAACATCATCCCGGCCAAGTGCGGCCCGACCGTCCGAAAGCGAATCGCGTTCACGCATCCTCACAATTGTTGGTTATTCTGGCCCAACTGACGAGTCTGGCGTTGCCAGACTGTACGGTTCCCAGTCCGTGGGTTAGATTGCAAGGTACTAACTTAGTGGTCTCGGGCACCGAACGGCAGGAAAGCGAGCGCGGATCATGCGGGTCGAATTGTACGGGCTAGTGATGGATTCCCCCTGCGTCACGTTTTACCTCTGGTCGCCGTGGCGCGCCGCCGCAATCGAACACAAGCTGTTCGAGGCAATGGTGCCGATACCCGGTGCCGAAATCGAGAAGGA
>JAYSYI010000674.1:0-8491 GCA_043727665.1 Limnoglobus sp.
CGGTGAGTGCGTACGCGGTCGATTTCATGCCGATGGTACACACCGCGGCCACGATCGAAAACAGCGCGTATTTGCTCAATCGACCCGCAGCCATAACACCGCCTACGAACGAGGTACCGTACATCGTGCCAGCCCGCTGCGCGAGCAAGGGAAACCCACAAGAAACACCACGCAGTCTCTCGATGGTTTGAAAACCAAACCCTTGCTTGCGCAGCGGGCTGGCTCGATAACGCATATTCTACTTGCGGTTGCCGGTCAACTCGGCGAGGCGCTTTTCGGATTCCTTGATTCGCTCGGGTTCGGTGTCGTGGGCGAGTACGTCGCGGTAGAGTTCGATTGCTTTCGTTCGCTCGTTTAATTGCTTGTCGTACAGGCGTGCGGCACGGAGGCGGGCATCGGTGCGGGTGCCTTTGCGCCACTGGTAGGCGCGCTCGAAGTAGGCGGCAGCACGGTCGTACTGCTTGTAGGCTTTGCTTTCGTAGAGGTCGCCGAGTTCGTAGGCGACGTCGGCGATTTTGTCGCTCGTCGGGTGCTTTTGCAGAATCTCTTGCAGCACGATTTCGGAGCGTCGTTGATTGAGCGTGTATTCGGTGCCGTAGCCTTTGCCTTTGTAAGTCGATGCGAGCACGAACAGATCGTTTGCTTCCTTGATGTTCGCCTTCGCTTCGAGCGTAATCGGTGGGACATCGGAGATGTCGAGGCGATACGACGGCTTGTTGCCGAGGTGGTACGCCTTGAGTTCTTCTTGCACCCACTTGGCGCGTTCCTTGTCGCCGGTCTTCATGTAATATTCGTTCAACGCAATCATCGACGCCTGATATTCCTTGCGGACCGCGATGACTTTCTCGACGAGTTCCGCATCGCCGCCACTGCCCTTCGTCGGCACCGCCGGTTTCGGTGCATCGGCACATACGGCGATGCCGATGCCGAGGATCGCCGTCGAACAAATCGCAAGGATCGTACGCACTGTCATGAATTGGCTCTCCTGATTAAACGAAAGAACCCACGGGTCTGCCGTGGGTTCCTCCCATCTTGCATGAATGATTCGATCACGTTTTCGGCGGGTCGCTCGGGCTTTTCACTGCGACAGTTGGACTCGCCACCGTGCCTGGCAGTACGGTCGATTGCGTACCCGTCACGGGAACATACGACCCGCTCGACATCGGGCCGACGGGTGCAAATGTCCCCGATGGTCGCGATTCGATTCGGCCGAAGATCATCCGGCCCGCCGGGGTTTGCAGCACGCTCGTAACCACCAGCGAGACGTCTTGCCCGACGCTATTACGACCCTGTTCGATGACGACCATCGTGCCATCGTCCATGTAACCGACGCCTTGCCCCGGTTGATCGCCGACTTTCGCGACCCGCACTTGCAGGAACTCGCCGGGCAGCGCCACCGTTTTCAGGCTGTTCGCGACTTCGTTCAGGTTAATCACGTCGACGTTCTGAAGTTGCGCGATCTTGTTCAAGTTAAAGTCATTCGTGACGACGCGGCCACCGATCGCTTTCGTGAACAATACCAGCCGTTCGTCGACGCGAATCTTCTCCGTGGTTTTCGCTTCGCCAATGTTACCGTCGTGAATCTCCAACTCGATCTTCGAGTTATTTTGCAACCGTTTCAGGATGTCCAAACCGCGACGCCCGCGGTTGCGTTTCATCTTGTCCGAACTGTCGGCGATCGCTTGGAGTTCGTTCAAGACGAATCGCGGGACGATCAGCTTCGAGTCGACAATACGAGTATCGCACACGTCCGCGATTCGGCCATCGATGATGACGCTGGTATCGAGAACAAGTGGCCGGTTCCCCTTCACCTGCTTGGAAAACTCGACATAAGGGATAATAAACCGAAACTCATCCTTGGTCTGAAGCAGCGTTGAAATCGCTACATAACAACAAATCACGGTAATCAGCACGCGGCCGATACTCACGAGCCGATGTTGGAGCGTTTCGGAAAGGGCACGAGCCACCGACGTGATAATCGGCTCAATCGCTAACGAGAACAACCAGCCGACGAGTAACCCGAGCAATAGCCCGAAGTAAATCGCGATGATTGTTGTGATGTCTTTATTCTTCTCTTTCATGTCGGTGAACAGCACCAGCCCGCCCAGGCCGAGTACGATGAGAGCGGCAACCAAACCCGCAAACAGACCGCCACCCGCTTCCGCAGTGATTTCGTTGTTAAAGAACACAAACGAGTATAACGCCACACCCACAACCGAAGCCGCAAAGCAGCCACGCAGCAACCACAATAACATGGGAACCTCATCCAGAAATGCCCAGGGCGGCGGGCGACACGGTGTTTTCCACCATTATATGTCGAAAGACGGTTGAAACAGACGCCGATATTCGTGTTGCGCGAAACGATCCGTCATTCCTACCAGATAATCCCCCACAACACGCTCAATGGCATCGAGCCGAATGCGGCCCGGCAGGTTCGGGTGCGCCGCCGCCGGCAAGATGCGATCCGAACCCGTCCAGCGTCGCAGATGCTTCTCCGGCAGCAATTCCGGCGATCGCACGTATTCGTCGAACAACGCACACAAGATTCGCTTGCCGCTCGCGGTCATTCGCAACACGCTGTGGTGCCGGTAAACCCGTTCGCGCAGGAACTGTTCGAGGCCACGTTTCAGCGTTTCCATCGGGCCGCTCACCGCCACTAATAGCGAAGCCGCACGCACGTCCTCCGCCGACTGCGGGTTCGTTTGCTCCAGTCGCCGGATTGTTTCTTCGAGCAAATCCGTGACTTGCCATGCGAGAATCTCGCGAATGACCGCCGTACGCAACGCGGGGCCGGAAAGTGCCGGATGGACCGCCAGTACCCGCTCGGCGGCACGCATCCAGAACGGGACATCGTGAAGGTCTTCGATCCCCACCAAGTTCAGGCCGAGCGCGTCGTCCAGGTCGTGCGTGTCGTAGGCAATGCTATCGACGAGATCGACGACTTGGGCTTCGAGTAACGGGCTGCCACTGAGGCGAAACTCGCCGGAAACGAGTCGTTTCGGGTTTTTGCTGTGCGCTACGAACGCTTCGCGAATTTCGAACGTGAGATTCAGGCCAGGGAAATCGGGGTAGCGATCTTCGAGTTCGTCGACGCGGTACAGCCCGTGCAGGTTATGATCGAACCCGCCGACCGCTTGCATTCGGGCATTCAGCGCATCTTCCCCCGCATGGCCGAACGGCGGGTGGCCGATGTCGTGCGCCAGAGCAATCGCTTCGGTGAGGTCTTCGTTCAAACGCAGCCGACGTGCCACGGTACGGGCGACTTGCGTCACTTCCAGCGTGTGTGTCAGTCGCGTGCGGTGGTGGTCGTTGACCGAGGCCACGAGAACTTGCGTCTTCCCGGTCATGCGTCGAAATGCCGAACTGTGAACGATCCGCTCGCGATCCCGTTGGTATGCCGAACGAAACGGATGGTCCGGCTCCGCATGACGCCGCCCGCGCGACCGATTCGCCCGCATCGCATACGGGGCGAGGTGCGCAGCTTCGATTTCGTGCCAATCGGCCAGGGAAACGGGACGCATCACGCGGGCACACTCCGGGCGGCAATCAGCATGTCGTACACCGCGTCGAGCGATTGCACGATCACCCGCACATCGTTGAGAACCGTCATAAAGTTTGTGTCGCCGTTCCAGCGCGGTACAATATGCCAATGCAGATGCCCTGGTAGCCCCGCCCCCGCCGCACGACCCAGATTCAAACCGACGTTGAAGCCATCCGCCGAGATATTCCGTTCGAGAATCTGCGTGTACCGAACGATCTCCGCCTGTAAATCGACCGATTCCGCGAACGTCAGTTCATCGAGACGCGCTTTGTGCGCCTTGGGGATAATCAGCAAATGCCCGTTCGTGTACGGGAACCGGTTGAGCATAACGACGCTACTCTCGGTGCGGGCCACGACGTGATTCGCGCGGTCGTCGCTATCTGCGACCGCGCGGCAAACGAAGCAGTCTTCTGCCTGCGGTTTCGGGTTCGCAACGTAGTTCAAACGCCACGGTGCCCAGAGTTGATCCACAACGCCCCCTGTAACAGTTTCTTGCCCCTGACAGTATATCGTATCAGCGGTTGCCTGCTGATATCTGCCGAAGATTCGAGGTTTTGATGCGATTGTCAACCGTGTGCGCTCTTTTACTCGCCGCAACTTCGCAAGCCATCGCGATGGACTTCGACCGCCTGCCGATCAAGTATTCGACTGCAAAGACCGATAACGCCGTTTCGAAACTCGAACGCCAACTAAAAGCGAGCAAAGTTCCACTGAAGGCGGACGACGAACATGGCTATTTGTCGTCGGTGTTGAAGGCGCTCGATGTGCCGATTTCTTCGCAGCTACTCGTGTATTCGAAAACGAGCCTCCAGCGTAGTCGCATCGGCCCAAAGACGCCGCGAGCGATCTACTTCAACGACGATGTC
This sequence comes from Limnoglobus sp., assembly GCA_043727665.1. GTDB lineage: Bacteria > Planctomycetota > Planctomycetia > Gemmatales > Gemmataceae > Limnoglobus. Next base: position 4,408 of record JAYSYI010000674.1, read on the forward strand.
AGCGTCGGATATTGTCGCCAAGGCGACGTTCTCGAAATCGCCGCATCGGACGCCAACCTCGGCACGGTCTTTTACACGATCGAACAGAACCCCGCGAAACGCGGCGCGTTCATCCGCCAAACCGAGAGTTGTCTGATCTGCCACGGTTCGTCGAGCAATCGCGGCTACCCCGGTTATCTCATCCGCTCGGTGTCGACGGATCGCAGCGGCGAACTCGTGCTGTCGCTCGGCAGCAAGCGCGTCGATCATACGACGCCGCTCGAAGATCGCTGGGGCGGCTGGTATGTCACGGGCACCATTGGCAAACAGACGCACCTGGGGAACCAGATCGTCGGCGGGTGGCCGTGGGCGGAGAAAAACCAACCGCTCGAACCGGCGAACGTCACCGATCTGAAGCCGTATTTCACCGTGGCCAACTACTTATCGCCGCACAGCGACCTGATCGCGTTAATGGTGCTCGAACACCAAAACGAGACGCACAATCGACTGATCCGTGCGAATTTCCAGACGCGACAAGCGTTGTACGAACAGGCCGAAATGAACAAGGCGTTCCACGAGCCAGCCACGTACCGCACCGAAGGCATCACGCACCGAATCGAATGGGCCTGTGAACCGGTGGTACAGCATTTGCTATTCCACGAGGAAGCGAAGTTGACCGAACCTGTGGCAGGTACGTCGGCATTCGCGAAGGAGTTTGCAGCACGCGGGCCGTTCGATTCGAAGAAGCGGTCATTACGCGAATTCGACCTAAAAACGCGAATGTTCCGCTACCCGATGAGCTACGTCGTGTACTCGACGCTGTTCGATGGCCTGCCCGCCGAGGCCAAGGCCCGCATCTATTTGCGGCTCTGGGAAGTGTTGACGGGCAAAGATCAAACGAAGGAATTCGGACACCTCTCGAAGGCGGATCGACGAGCCATCCTTGAGATTCTCCGCGAGACGAAACCCGGCTTGCCGGAGTATTGGACGAAGTGATGTTGCCAGCAGAATCTCCGACAGTCGCATGGTACACGTTGCCATTTCCCGAAGCGTTCCAACGGCAGAAGTCCGATGCGGTGCAAGGATTGATGCAGGCCGATGCGGCACGTCGGCTCGCGGAGCTTGGCCCGAATACGCTGACTCAGGCGCACGGGCGTTCGGCGTGGGCGATCCTGTTCGCGCAGTTCCAGAGTCTCATCGTAGCGCTGCTCGTTGTCGCCACCACCATCGCGTTTGTGATGGACGAAGCGATCGAAGGCTTCGCGATCCTCGTTGTCATCGTGATTAATGCCGCGATTGGTTTTCTCACCGAATGGAAGGCCGATCGCGCATTGTCCGCTTTGCAAAAACAGTCGGTGCCGGTTGCACACGTCATTCGTGACGGTGCGGAACACGAGATCCCCGCCGCCGACCTCGTGCCAGGTGATCTCGTCGTTCTCGCGGCCGGCGCGCGAGTTCCTGCCGATGGCCGCATCGTCGAAAGTGTGCGGTTGCAAATCGAGGAAGCGGCGCTCACCGGCGAATCGCACGCCGTGGTGAAGTCGACCGAGCCAATCGCTGACGGGAATGCGGCACTCGGCGACCGACTCAACATGGCGTTCCTGGGAACGACGATAACCGAGGGCCGCGGCCGGTTATTGGTGACCGCCACTGCCGCGCAAACCGAAGTCGGCAAGATCGGAAAACTGATCGACGACGCGACCACCCGTGCCACCCCATTGGAACAAAAGCTCGCCAAACTCGGCCGTTTGCTCATTGTCGTTGTGCTGGCGTTGTGCGGCGTCATCGTCGTGGTGGGCTGGCTTCGCGGCGTTGCGGACATCTTGCACATGCTGGAAATTGGCCTCTCGTTGGCCATCGCAGCGGTGCCCGAAGGTCTGCCTGCCGTGGCTACCATGACGTTGGCGCTCGGGATGCAGCGTATGGCACGGCAACGAGCGCTTGTCCGTCGATTGCCGGCCGTTGAGACACTCGGTTCGACCACTGTCATCTGCACCGACAAGACCGGCACGCTCACCAAAAACGAAATGACGGTGCGGATATTCGTGTTGGACGCGCGCAAAATCGAAGTGACCGGCACCGGCTACGAGCCAAAAGGGACATTCCAGATCGGCGACAAACCTGTCGATCCGCATGCGGATGAACTCCTCACGCTGGCCCTGCGAATTGGCACGTTGTGTAACGATGCCAAAGTTGAACGCAACGACGGTCGCGAAACTGTACTCGGCGACCCAACCGAGGCGGCGCTCGTTATCGCGGCGGAAAAAGCGGGGATGCAGCGCGACGCGCTTTCGACGGAATTTCCGCGCCTCAGCGAAGTGCCATTCGACAGTACCAGCAAGCGGATGGTCACGGTGCATCGCACGCCGGAAGGCCGGACGATCGCGTACATCAAGGGCGCGCCCGCAACATTACTTGCGGCGAGTCGCACGCAGTTTCGGGCTACGGGAGTCGCAACACTCACGCCCGAGGACCGTCGCGTTTGGGAAGAGGCGAACAAGGGACTGGCAGGTACGGCGCTGCGGGTTCTCGGCATTGCGTATCGCGAACTGCCGGACGGTTACAACGAGGGCGATTTCGCCAAAGATTTAACCTTCGTCGGCCTCGTTGGCATGAGCGATCCGCTTCGCGAGGAGGCCAAAGCCGCGATCGCCGTCTGTCGCACGGCGGGGATTCGCACCGTAATGATTACGGGCGATCAGCAACCGACGGCCATCGAAATTGCGCGGCAACTCGGGATCGACCGCGACCTCGATGGGCGTCCGTTACACACGATCCACGGTCGCGAGTTGACCGGCCTCGACGCCGCGGGTTGGGGACGCATCATCGCCGATGCTGCGGTGTTTGCCCGCGTCTCGCCGGAACACAAGTTGCAAATTGTCGAAGCGTTACAACAACAAGGGCACATCGTCGCCATGACCGGCGATGGCGTCAACGATGCCCCCGCACTGAAGAAGGCAGACATCGGCATCGCGATGGGTATTAAGGGCACCGAGATCGCCAAAGAGAACGCCGACATGGTGATTACGGATGACAACTTCGCAAGTATCGTCGGGGCCGTCGAGCAGGGGCGAATCGTCTACGGCAACATTTTGAAGTTCATTCACTACTTGTTTTCGTGCAACTTCTCCGAAATCCTCACCGTGTTCGTCGCGCTCATGATCGGCTGGCCGCTCCCGCTGGTGGCGCTCCAGATCCTGTGGCTCAACCTGATTACCGACATCTTCCCCGCGTTCGCCTTGGCACTCGAACCATCGGCACCCGATGTGATGCAGAAACCGCCACGCAGCCCCAAGGAATCGCTGTTACCCAAGCGCCTGCTGGTGATGATCGTGTGGGAAGGGTTCCTGCTCGGTGCTGTCACGTTGTTCGCGTTCGCCATCGGGATGCGCTGGTACGGAATCGAAGGCGAAGGGTTGCGTCAAGCGACGACGATGGCATTCATGACGCTGGCACTTTCTCAAGTTTTCCATGCCTTTAATGCACGCTCGCAGTCGCGGTCGATATTCACGCGTCGCCTATTCACGAACGGCTGGCTGTGGGCGGCGGTCGGAATGTGCCTTGCCTTACAGATCGCTGCGGTCTATGTGCCGATCTTGCAAAAAGTGCTGCATACGGTGCCACCCTCGGCATCCGACTGGGGCGTGATCGCAGCCTGTTCGCTACTGCCGATTGCGGTGGTGGAGTTGGTGAAATTCACGCGCCGAACGATCGGGCGCAATCCTTGACGCCTCATCGCGAATTTCTATCATGACGAATCTGACAGAATCGAAGATCGAACACGAGTATCCGTCATGGCAGTACCGAAGCGACGCACGTCGAAGTCCCGTCAGGGGCATCGCCGGAGCCACCACCACCTGAAGAGCAAGGGCGTGCAATACTGCCCGCAGTGTAACGAGCCAGTCGTTCCCCACCGCGTGTGCGGGAATTGCGGCAATTACCAGGGCCGCCAGGCGATCGTGGTGAAAACTGAGGCCGACGCCGAAGGAAGCTAAACCCATGCGGATCGCGCTCGATGCGATGGGTGGCGACCATGGCCCCGTGCCGAATGTCGCCGGAGCTTTACAAGCATTAGGGACCACACCGGATCTCACCGTGGTCCTCG
>JAYSYI010000675.1:0-2770 GCA_043727665.1 Limnoglobus sp.
GTGACACCAAAATGTCGGTACTTACGCCGATTCTCGAACGGATGGCATTCGACGTAACTCACTATGGATGTTCGAGATGCGGAAAACGAATAAGCAGGATGCGATCAAAAGAGCGACTTTTGGGAACCCAAAAACCCGAAAAACACCCCAAAACCCGGTTTTGGAGCGATCGCAATTCGGACTTACGTCGATTATGAGAGCGCGATTTACGGTGTTTTCGGGATTGCGTGTGAGTGAAAGTTCGTGCTCGTGCGGGGGATGATCTGCTCGTTGGCGTTGGTGCCAGGCGGGTTCGTTCGCCAGCCACCGGCGTTGCGGCCGACTTTCGCGCCTTCGTTAAATAGGGCCACCAATTCGACCGGATCGAACAACAGTGCGTCGCCGGTGTCTTCGTAATCTTGCCGCAATGACGTGAACTGGAACTTCATTCCTGTGAGTAGCGAAAGAGTGTAAATCCGTAGCAAGTCGTTCTGCGTCATCGCGTAAATGAGCGACGATACCGATTTGCCGAGGATGCCAAAGAGCTTCGCCCGCACGCACTCGGGGTTCGCGTAGAGTTTCCCGGCGATGATCGCGTAGACATTCGACCCGGCCAGCGGTCGCGGACCACGGCTTAAGTGCCCCGGTTCGAGCGTGAGGTGCGGCAAACGCACGAAGACTTCGCTCGTGACGCCGCCATCGACGTGGAGTTCGGTGTACTTCTTGCCGTTCACTTCGATCTCGATCCGGACCGGTGGAAACTCGCCGGGAACCGATGCAGAAGCGAGAACGATTTTACGGAAGAGATCGGCCTTATCGGGGCGGTCCGATGCGGCAATTGCGCCGAGATCCCAGACGACGAGCCGCTTCGTATCGAGGTTCGTCGTGCCGACGAGCAAGCGTCGCCCGCAGCGGTGCCCCGCCGCCACCGCATCGAGCAATTCTTTGTCCACGGCTTTATCGATGAGCTTTTTCAACGGGGCCGACGATGCCAACGAATCGGTGAACAGCGCGATCGGCAACCACTTGTTGTTCAAGATTTGCCGCGTGGTGACGGTGGTGTAGAACTCTCGCAATTTCGCATCGTATTCACTGCCCAGGAAGGCGTAAACCGCCACAATCGCACCCGTACTGACCCCAGTAGCGAGGTCGAACACCGGCCGCGTGCCGGTCTCGGACCAACCGCACAACACGCCTGCCGAGAACGCCCCGTACTTGCCGCCGCCGGACAGCGCGAGAATGTTGTACTTCTTGCCATCGGGCGGCGCGACGGGTGGGCCGCCTTGCAATTGATCGGCGAGTCCTTCAAAGACGGCCGGTTCCGAGGCGCGGTAGGAAGTCTGGCCAATTTCAGACCACGATTCGGGGTCCGGGGCGCAGCGTTTATCCGCCATGCGACAACCGACCGACGCGATCAGTACCAGTGCGACGATTGCCCTTGAAAATCGGCGACAGAATCCGATCTTTTCAACGACGAGGTTTCGATTTTTATTCGCAGCATGAGGCAGATACAGCATGGCAACTTCCGCAACCCGTGGCCGGTTAGCGATCCTTGTAGGTGGCGGGCCTGCGCCCGGAATCAACGGAGTCATTTCGTCGGTCACCATTGAGGCCATCAACCAGGGCTGGGAAGTCATCGGCATTCGCGACGGGTTCAAGAACCTCGTCTCCGGCGACCTTACCAAAACCAAGACGCTCACGATTGCCGACGTCGCCCCGTACTACAACCGCGGCGGCTCGATGCTCGGCACCAGCCGTACGAACCCGGCCAAGAAGGACGAAGACCTTCTCAGCGTGATTTCGTCGCTCGACAAACTCGGTGCGCAGTACCTCGTCACGATCGGCGGCGACGACACCGCGTTTTCCGGCAGCCAGGTATATAAACGAGCCGCTGGAAAGATCAAGGTCGCTCACGTTCCGAAAACGATCGACAACGACTTGCCCCTCCCCCCCGGAATTCCCACCTTCGGGTTCGAGACGGCCCGGCACGTCGGCGTGGGCCTCGCACGCAACATTCACGAAGATGCCAAGACGACTACGCGCTGGTATCTGATCGTCAGTATGGGCCGTGCGGCGGGCCATCTTGCGCTCGGTATCGGCAAGGCATCGGCGGCAACGGTAACGATTATTTCCGAAGAGTTTCGCGGCAATAAGGTCAAACTCGGCCAAATTTGCGACATCGTCATCGGATCGATCATCAAGCGCAGATCGCAAGGCAAAGAGTACGGCCTCGTCATCCTGGCCGAAGGACTTATCGAAGCGATCGGCGAGAAAAATCTCGTCACCGATCTCGGCCATTTCCGCCTCGAAAAAGACTCGATCGCCATCGCGAACAAGGCCGTGAAAGTCACCGATAAATGGCTTGCGGAGAACATTCGCGAGGCCGCACAAGAACGCTGCAAACTGCTCTCGCAAAAGGACGGCAGCAACGAGTTCGAAGTCGAATCGATGATTCAAGTCCTCGGGGAAGACGAACTCAGCCGCTACGGCACGCTGCAACGCGACGACCACGGCCACCTGCGCCTGGGCGAGATCGAACTCGGCCGCATCATCCGCAACCAACTCGATTGGCGGCTCGGCAAACTCGGCTTGAAGATCACCATGGTCGACAAGGATTTGGGTTACGAACTGCGATGTGCCGACCCGATTCCGTTTGATGCCGAATACACGCGCAACCTCGGTTACGGCGCGGTGAAGTTCCTGATGTCGCCCGAATCGAGCGAATACGGCGCGATTGTCAGCTTCATCGGCGGGAAGATGACCCCGTTGAAATTCGAAGATATGATCGACC
>JAYSYI010000676.1:0-8487 GCA_043727665.1 Limnoglobus sp.
AGATGCTCCATGACAGTTGAGTACAGCGCCCCCGACGGTTCGCCGCACATCCCGAAGATCGCAAGGTTGTTCGCCTCGGTCGCACCGCTCGTGAACACAACTTCTTCGGGCAATGCCCCCAAGCAATTCGCTACCGTTTCGCGAGCATCTTCGAGCGACTGCCGCGCACGCCGCCCCGCCGCATGCGATGACGAAGGATTGCCGAACGCCTCCGTCATCAGCGGCCGCATCGCCTCCATCGCTTCGGGCAAAAGTGGCGTCGTCGCGTTGTGGTCCAAGTAGATCATGTGCAAATTCTATGTTTCCCGGCAAATCTTCGCAGCCATCGAATCCGCTTGCGTTTGCGTGACGGTTGCGAGTACACTCAGGACGTCTAATGCTTCGGCGTTCTCTCACTTCGGAGTTTCAACCATGCGTCTCGCAAAAGGTATCGTTCTGGCACTCGCGGTGGCCGCGTTCGGCGTGTCGGCCACTGCCGCCGACGACAACGACATAACCGCGTTTCCGGAGATCAAAGCCGACGACGCGATGAAACTGCCGGTACCGAAGGATAAGTCGCAGATCACCGAGACCGACAAACCGCTCGTGAAGTTGCAAAAGGCAAGACTCAACACGGCGATCGAAGAGTATGTGAGAAACTTGGAGATGATCGAACGCGGTGCGTTTGAACTGAGTACACTCAACGCCTGCGGTGAAATCATTCGCACGATCACCAGCGCGTCTCATGATGTTTACTCGAAGGACGACGTAGAAAAGTGGCTCGTCTGGGCAGTGGCTGCCGAAAAGAATTACGAGAAGATTGTTGCGGCCCGAGTCGCGGCAGGGGCCGTCAGAAGGCAGGAACTCCTTTCGGTTCGTCGCCATCGGCTGGAAGCGGAGATCGCACTCCTCCATCATCGATCCGCAGCCGCACTCGAAGCGACACCGAAAGGGAAGTAAACTCACGCGCCCACGTCGCGTTTGAGTTTGCGGTACCAGTTACCGAGCCAGCCGGTCTTCACGCGGTTGAGGCCGGTGTCTTCCATCGTCGTCACCACGAGTTTGCGGATTTCGCTCTCGGTTTTACTCGTCCCAGCAACGGCGAGTTTCGCTTCTGCGACAACGCTTTTGAAGCCGCGCCAATCGATGCGGCCATCGGATAATGTCGCCGATCGCAGGCGTTCTCGCACGAGTTGCACGACGGCGGCCTCGATCGCATAACCGCGTGTGCGGCAGACTTCGACGAGGAAATTGCGTGCCCAATCGGTGGGGAAACCGTGCTGAAGTGCAATCTGAAGCAGTTCGCGTTCTTCGTTGCCGTCGATGTATTTATCGTCGACGGCACGCTTTTCGATCTCGTCGGTGAACCGCTGTTGAAGCTCGTCGGGTGACATTTCGCGAACCTGCTGGAGTATGGGTTCCGTTATCGACATTTATCCGCAGTTATCGTACCGTAGCGTGCATCTTAACGGAAAGCCACTGGGCGATGGGAGGCGGCGATGGCGGCATACTCTGCGAGTTCGACGGCACACGGTTGGCCGCCGGGCGGCGTTGCCGTACCGCACGCGAACCGCTATCTGGCCCTGCTCATCGCGATCAATCTCTTCAACTATATCGACCGCCAGGTGTTATCTGCGGTGTTGCCGCGAATGCAACTCGATGGCACGCTGTTCGCCCCCGGCGACCCGAACGCGCAACTCAAGGTTGGTCTACTCACTAGCGCGTTCATGACCGCGTACATGGTCTGCTCGCCGGTCTTCGGTTGGCTCGATGGCCGACGCGCCCGCCGTTGGATCATTCTCGGTGTCGGCGTCACGCTCTGGAGCATTGCCAGCGGCGCATCGGGGCTGGCCCAGGGCTACGCGATGCTGCTGTTCACGCGCTGCCTCGTCGGTGTCGGCGAAGGGGCATACGGCCCGGTGGCGGCCGCGATGCTCGCCGACATGTACCCCGATAGCAAACGCGGCAAAGTGATGGCACTCTTCAACATGGCGATCCCCGTTGGCAGTGCGCTCGGCTTCCTAATCGGTGCGAAAATCTCCGGCGCATTCGACGACTGGCGGCCCGCGTTCCTGTTCACCTTCTCCGGTCTGTTCCTCGGCTTGTTTTGCTTTTTGCAAAAGGAATCGCCGCGCCCGCCACGAACCGGTGGCACGAGTGGGCCTAGCTACAAAGCCGTATTGGCAGGGTTGAAGAAAAATCGCTCGTTCGTGTTTTGCTGTGCGGGCATGACTACGATCACCTTCGTCATCGGCGGCGTGGCCGCGTGGGCACCGGTGTACTTGTTCCAACGCGAAGCGAAGTTCGCGATGACGGCCGAGGTGGTGGCAAAGCTCTCCGAAGCCAAGCCGAACGGCGGCGACGTACCGATGTTGGTCGCCGAGAAACTACGGCCGCTCGCCGACGGCCACACGCAAACTTACACCGAACTGCGTAAGGAAATCGCGACTCGACTCAGCGAAGCGGAATCGATCGAACATGCGAAAGCCATCTACACGCTGGCCACGACTGCCGATTCCCCGAAGGCGGACGACCTGACGATTATCCTCGGCGCGATGATCGTTCTCGGCGGCATTACCGCCACCGCCGTTGGTGCAGTGTTGGGCGAATGGCTGCGGCCGCGCGTGCGCGGGGCATACTTCCTTGTCATCGCCGCCGGTGCTTTTTTCGCGATCCCGAGTTACCTCGGCCTGCTTTACGCGCCGTTGCCGTGGGGGTGGTTGTGCATTTTTCTCTGCGTGTTCGGGCTGTTTCTGCACACGGGGCCAGCGTTCACGATTCTGGCAAACGTCACGAAATCCGATGAACGCGCCACGGCATTCGCGATCAATATCCTCGTCATCCACCTGCTTGGCGATGCGATATCACCAACGCTGATCGGTGCCGTCGCCGATTTCGCGGACTTGCAAACCGCATTCGCGATCATGACGGGTTTCATCGTCGTCGGTGGCATCCTCTGGCTACTCGGCGCAAAGTACCTCCAAAACGACGAAAAAGCGGTGACTGAGTCGATGTGAGTCCGAATTGCTAAAGACTCAAAACCGGTTTTTTGGGTGTTGGCGACTCAAAAAGCCGGGTTTTAATCGATAACTTCTGATGCCTTGCGTATCATGCCGAAAGTACGCGTATCGACAATCGTCGCAAGTGGCGACCATTTTACAATATTTGAAGACATTCTCACGACACGACACAAATGGCCAAACTGGCATTTCGATTCGGCGAGGCGGTGCTTTAAACGACAACGCTCGTACTGGCCGAGTTCGCACTTGCTTGGCGAACGGTAATTTCGACCCGTTGACCGAAAAGGTTCAAAAACTTGAATAATCGATCGAGCGAATAGCCTGCAACACGTCCGCGAGCCAGTGCCGACACTTTGGGTTGGTCGAGGCCAAGTAGTTCGGCGGCCTCTGCCTGAGTCAATTTGCGTTCGGCAATCACGTCCCGAATTCGTTGGACGAGTTTGGCTTTCGCAAGTGCAAGATCTGGCTGCGGGAAGCCAAGGTCCGCGAACACGTTTCCACTTCCTACTTCGACGGAAATTGGCTCTTCAGGATCTGTTTTCTTTCCGATGCTCGACGTATTTCGCATAGTCCTTCTCTGCTTCCTTGACAGAGTTGCGGAATCGATTTCAACACTCCGATTTGGCGAGGTGGTAGACTTTCGTGTAGAAGTGCGCGATAATAAAGCTGAACGCCACGATACATACCATCGGCAAAACCCATTCACTGATTGCACGGGTCAGTACTACGACCGCAATCGATTCCAGCACCAATAATCCAAACAGCACAACCTTCGGATGGAATCTGCGTGCGGTGGGTGACGGGTAGGCATCCGGATACATCCGCTTGTGGTCGATCGAGCCATGTGGCGGCCCGCTGAAAACCCCTGGCGAAGAACCTCGCTCGGCTTCAACGATAAATTCCAACCAGTCTTGTTCCTTCGTCTTCATGATTCATCCAGTCGCGTTTCGGCGAGCAAGTAACACTTGAGCCTTTTTTGGAGAAAGCTCGTAATACCAAAGTCCACGAGTTGGACTAGGTGGGTTAGTGTCTTTAAACAATCGCGTCATGCCAAGCCGTTCGTAAAAGCGTTCCGCTCCTGAAAGAGAAAACAGCCCTACGCGACCTTTCAGTCCCATCTCAACACTGAGTCGAACCGCCTCTTCCATCAGGATACCACCTGCGCCACGAAAACGGGGGAAATTTGGTCGAACGAACGGTTCGTAGTTCCAAGGAGCAGTTTCGAGATAGTCAATGTACAGTAATTGCAGTTGACTACCGAATCCGAAAACTTCAAGTAACTGACTCCATCGCGACCAAAAATGAGCATTCACCGGTTCGCGGTAAACTGACATCGCGCATTGCCATTCCGTTCCTATGCGAACTCCGAGCAAACGAATCTGCTTCTCGGCAACTCCGGCAATTTTTGCTGGCGATTCCAGTTCCAGGAACCGTGTTCGCATTGTTCGTTATTCCCTTCGCGTTCGAGTCGGTTATTGCCGGCACTTCGAAGCACTCCCCATTGATTTTCCAACATAGACAACACATTCGCGGAAAGGTCCGTCTCGACGATAGCATCGACAGAGTTCGTGAAATCACCCGCCAGCAATGTCACATTTCGGGCATCTCGAATAAGATTGTCGTTCATATTGCCTTTGTACGTTGAATTCTGGTCGCGACTCGGAAATCGGTCGCGAGCGAGAAAAAGCATGGGTTACGCTTATCGGGAGAGTTTGACGTCTTTGACATCCCCGACACAAGACATGCGCACACCTTTCACGTGCAAGGTGATACACCGATAAAACTGCTGCCACATGATTTGCAAATTCAAAAAGTGTTTTTGAGAATACTTGCGTTTCGTAAACTATTGCTATAATTAATATTACGTTATTTCAGAATTCGCCACTTGACTGGCAAACAGTGCCGGACTTGGATTCGCTTACCATCCTGTCGTTCTGAAAGATTATTTTGGCGAAATTTCAGAAACTCACATATCGCTTCGGCCGCCAGACCCTTCACCGCGCCAGTGCCTCGAAGAGGCTGCGGATTTCGTCGTCGATTTCGTCTTCACTCGCGACGGTTTCGGCGACTTCGGCTCGTAGTAACTCGCGATAGCGCTTACGCATTCGGTGGGCGGCCTGACGGATAGTGGCGAACGATATGCCCATTTCCGTTGCGGTCTGTTCGTACGATTCGTCGGCGTGTTTGCCGGCAAGAAACGGTTTCAAATAGTCGAAGTCAGTGGCTTTCCCTTTGTCCACGAACTCTTTTTGCAATCGGCCGACGACCAATTCCAGCAGACGTACGGCCCAGGCGCGGTAGAAAATTTTCTCTGGCGTGAGTTCGTGCGATGGCTCGAAGCGAAGTTTCGTTTCGCCGTCTTCAATGTTCAAGGACACGATTTTGCGGTTGCCACCACGCTTCTGCGCGTGCGCTTGATCCCACTCGTTGGCGAGGAAATTTTGCAAAGAAACGATGAGAAATGAGCGAAATCGCCCGCGTGACGGGGCGGCGTGTTCGAGGACGTGCTTCTCGATGATCCTCGCGAAGAAACTCTGCGTGACATCTTCGGCCCGTTCCGGGTCGATGCCCTTTTTTCGCAAGAAGGCGTAAAGTGGGTACCAATATCGCTGGCATAGGAACGCCAGCGCATCGCGTGCGTCGGAACCGTCGGCTTTACCCGCGCGGAGGACGATGCTCCAGTGCGTCGAAGTGAAATTGCTGCGTGACATGCGGGCATTGTAGCGACGGGTTGCGCTTCGACGGCCGAAGCGCAACCCGTGAATGAGCTGAGAAATCGAAACGGCCTCGGATGCAGGCGTTCCGGTTCGCTTAGCAGGTTTTGATGCCACTGTTCGGATTCGCCACGTAATTACCCATGCTGCCACCAATCGGTAGTGATTTGATTACGACAATGATCGGTGGCGGTGGTGGTGGCGGCAACGGCACGCCGAGACTCGGTGATAAGCAAGTGCGGTCTTCGAGCAACGTCACGTTCAACTTCAGAGTAAACGCCATAGTAAACCCCATCTGTGGTGAATCGCGACGGGACTACGAGGGGTGAGGGTCCAGCCGTAGGTAGTCGCATGAATAATCGCTATAACCCTCGCAGTTTGTGTAGCACGCGTTTTTGCGATGTGCCAAAATTTACATGAAAAAGAGCAAGTTCTCGCGGCGTCGCAATCATTGTCGCACCACAAACGTCGCGCCACAGTCGCGATCCAATGCATCGGTTCCGTCGATTTCTGTATTTCACATCGTCCACGACATTATGAGAACAAATCCGCACTAGCTTTCATGAAGGTTTTGCCGATTGGATTGCCGTTGTGAGGGTTTGGTCGTGACAATGTCACACACAGAAGGTCGTCTGACTCCTGACGAACCCACTTCGGTTATCGGCCGGAAATCCGAAACGGAGTCGGATTGCGTGGATGTCGATGCGCCGACTGCGAAACTGTTGAACCTGCTTCTGCCCGTCGAACCGCCAAGCACGATGGCGGAGTCGAGTTTTCCGATGCACACGGATCGTATGGCCACGGCGATGTTGGCGATGCCGAAGCCCGGCGAGACGGCGTATGGTTTTCAACTCGTTCGCGAAATCGGCAGCGGGGCGTTCGGTCGCGTGTTTTTGGCGACGCAAGAGAACCTCGCGGGTCGCTTCGTCGTGCTCAAAGTCTCCGCCGATCTTGCCGGGGAATCGCGGGCGCTCGCCAAGTTGCAGCATACGAACATTGTGCCGGTGTATTCGGTTCACCGTTCGGGGCCGCTTCAGGCGGTCTGTATGCCGTACTTCGGTACGACGACGCTGCAAAATCTGCTCCGGCAATATCGCGAGAACGCCGCAATCCCCGCAACGGGCCGCGCGTTCGTCGATACATTTCGCTACTTGAACACGTCGCGGCCAGTTTTGCCCGAAGGCCCCGAATTTCACCCGCGCGAACGGCACGAGGAATCGACCACCGACGCCGTCTTCGGGTTGCTTGCGTCGGTCAGCTACGTCCGTGCCATCGTCTGGCTCGCAATCCGCCTCACCGACGGCATGGCTCACGCGCACGATCGCGGCATCATTCACCGCGACATCAAGCCCGCGAACATCTTGCTCACCGACGATGGTCAACCGATGCTCTTGGACTTCGGCGTCTCGGAGGAATTGCTGCTGCGGGCGTCGGTTCCGAACCCGACACTCGGCGGCACGTTGGCGTACATGGCTCCCGAGCATTTGCGCGAAGTGATTACGGGGTTGCCGAGCGCCGATGCCCGCAGCGATATTTATTCGCTCGGTATCGTGCTGTACGAACTGCTGACGGGGCAGTACCCGTTTCGGATGCCATCGGAATCGACGTCGGACGCGGTGAAGAAACTCATCGAGGAACGCAAAGCCGGTCCGCTGAAGTCGATCCGCAAATACAACCGCGATGTGTCGTACGGGCTGGAATCGATCATCCTCAAATGCCTGGCGTTCGAGCCGATGGATCGCTACACAACGGCAACGGATTTGCGCGAAGATTTACACCGGTACTTGAACGATCAACCGCTGAAATTTGCGAAAGAACGATCGATCCGCGAACGAGTGCAAAAGTGGCGACGCCGACACCCGTACCTCACTTCGACGACGATGATCGGGGCGTTACTGGGCGTGATTCTGCTGTCCGTCGGGGCGGGTGCCTGGGCGAATCGCTCGCGCTTGGTGCGACTCGAAGCGCAGCAAGTCTATCGCGAGTTTCGCGAAGAAACCAACGAAGCGAAGCGGTTCCTGCTCGCCGACCCCGCCGATGTGCCATCGCTCGTTCGCGGTGTGGAGAAAGCCAAATTGGCGATGACGAAGTACGGCGCGGATGCTGCCGATTGGGAACGCAAACGGCAAGTGGCGGCGTTGCCAGACGAGCAGCGCGAGGAACTCCGTCGCGAACTCGTCGATTTAAATTTGATGCTGGCACGCGGGCATTGGTTGCGGGCGATCGCGCAGAAGCCGGCCGATGCCGCCGAGATGGATGAAGCGGTGAAGTCGAACGCTCGCGCCGGCGAATTGGCGGGCGACAATCCGCCGCGGTTGCTGTACATCCAACGCGAGACGATGTTCAAGCGGCTCGGCCGTGCCGACGATCTCGGAGTCGCAGTAACGGCACTCGCGGTGACGCCCGCGCAAACGGCACGCGATTACCATCAGGCGGCAACGGTCGAACTCGATGCGGGCCGTTACGAAGCGGCGATCAAGCTGTTCCACAAGTCGCAAACGCTGAATCCGAAGGCGGTTTGGCCATATTACGGCGAAGGTGTTTGCCAACTTTCGCTCGGTCAGTGGGAAGCGGCACGCGGTTGTTTCACGAGCGTGTTGGCACTCGATTCGGATTCCGCGTTCGCCAAATATAACCGCGGGCTGGCGCTGTTGCGGTTGGGCGATGCGGTGGCGGCCGAGCAAGATATGACGGCGGTGTTGCTCGCGCAGCCGACCTTCGCCGATGCCTTTTTGGTCCGTGCCGAAGCCCGCGAGAAGTTAATGCTGTACCCG
>JAYSYI010000677.1:0-2768 GCA_043727665.1 Limnoglobus sp.
AATCGCTTCCATTGCTCGAATACCACAACGAGTCCGAAATGACCCGCCCCTCATTCGGTTGGCTGCTGCTGGTTCTGTTACTCGGTGGCCATTCCGCGGCACGGGGGCAACTTCCCGCGGCGCAACTCCAGAAGATCAAAGCCGCGACGGTTTACATCAAGGTAAGTCACGACGAGTTTATGGCCAGCGGGTCCGGTTTCGTTGTGCATTCCGCGAAGGATTACGGGTTGATCGTTACGAATCAACACGTCGTCCAGCCGCCTGAAGAACTGTTACAGAAACGCCGTTTCGAATCGATCAAGACGAAAATCGAAATCGTTTTCAACAGTGGCGAGAAGGATGAATGGGTCGCCACGGCCGAGCTACTCGTGCAAAACGACAACGACGATCTAGCCGTATTGAAAGTGAAAGCGACGAAAAAGATCCCCGAGCCTCTGGCGCTCGATGGGTTGGACAAAGTCCCCGAAACGACGCAGGTGTACGTGTGTGGGTTCCCGTTCGGCGATGCCTTGGCCGCGGGTACGAAGAACCCGGAAATCTCGATCGGATTGGCGAGCGTGTCGAGCAATCGCTCCGACGATAAAGGCAACGTGATGATGGTTCAGTTAAATGGGGCATTGAATCCGGGAAACAGCGGCGGCCCCGTCATCACGCAAGATGGCAAACTCGTCGGCGTGGCCGTCAAAACCGTCCGCGCGGCTGGCATCGGGCTAGCCATCCCGCCACGCCTCGTCCGGGCGATCTTAGCGATAGGAACTCTCGATGGAAGCTATTCCTGGTTGGGTGTGAAGCCGAATGTAACCATCCGAATCGACACGAACATTTCCGATCCGTTCACGAAAATCCGCAAGTTGACCGCGCACATCGCCCCTTCGCCGAAAGAGCAGTTTCCGGGAATTGTTTCGGAACTTCCCGGTGCGCAACTGCTCGACTTGAAGCGTTCTGGCGAACAATTTCTACTGACGCACGCATCGTTTCCACAACCCAAGACACCCTATTTCTGGTTTCAAATTACCTGGACGGATGACGGTGGCAAATCGTTCTACAGTCCAATCGAACGAGTCGAATCGGAGCGCCCAGCTTTCCCCACACCTGCACCCGCACCGGCAGCAGTGGCACCGCGCCGCCCGCTTCCCATGAAACCGGCCCCGAAACCGACCGGCATCGACAAGGGCCACGCCGGGCTGATCGGCCCCAACGGCCAGCCACTCGCACCGATTGCCACGCGAATCGGTCCGACGCCCAAAGGCCAGATCGATCTCGACGATTTGTGCCGCGATTTCGTGAAACTCCGCGGCCAGGAAGTGACGGTTGAGATTCTCTCGCCCGGTATCAAAGTCGCCGGGTTCGGCGATGGGCCTTCGCTCCAGTATCGCAACCGCGATCAATTCTGGTCGCACGGGATCGACTTTACGATCGATGCTTCGCTGATCGAAAAACTCAAATCTCTGCCGAGCGAACCGATGTTAGCCGTGCGAGTCCGGGGAACGGTGAAACCGAGCGTTGCATCGGTGACGTGGGGCATCTGCACCGTCGAGGAAGTGAACTTGTTGGGCCTCAAAGGCGAGATTGTGGCGACTTACAAACGCGACTCGGCATCGGTTGTACCCGCGCCGCCGATCAACCGAGGTTCGGCTACCGATCGATTCGGTGAAATCAATCGCTACCGCGAATTTCGCACGAAAGCCGCCGAGACGATCGGCAAAGACTACACTTTTGCGATGATTATTACTGGCGTAGTCGATCAGACTACCCGCGTCGGTAGCGAAAACATCAAGGTGAAACAACTGCAAGTGACGGATCGCTTCGGACTTCCAATTCGCTCGCCGAATTTATACGTGAAGTTCGAATTCGGGAACAAGATTCTGGACGCGATGAGACTCGACATCCGGCCGAAAGTCCATGCGCAAGTCTCGTTCCGATCACTACGAGCAGACGATTGGTCGCGATGCGATTGCAGCGTGTCCGAGGTGACATTCCTCGACGAAGCGTTCGAGAAACGCGGTTGGACCGCGAAGGACGAATTGCTGAACCTCACCACGGCGACGATTCCTCCCGAAACACCTGCACCCGCAGTCATACCCGAGAAACCGGCGTACGTTCCGCCCGTTGTCGCCCCCACTCCGAAGCCGACGCCGACGCGCCCGACTGCCCCACAACCCGCGAAATTCAACGACTTCGCGCCGATCCTCGCGCCGCCCGTCGTGGCGACACCCGTTGCGGCCCTACCCGTTGCCCCCGCGAACGAGTTGATCGTTGTCGAAGAGGGTCGCAGCGTGCAAATCGTGCTCGCAATCTTCGCGCTGCTCGCGATTCTCGCTGTGCTCGTGTGGGGCGGGATATACAACTTCAAAATGCCCGGTCAGAAGCGAATCGTGAAAGGTGCCAGCCGAAAATCGACTTCGCGCCGCCAACGCGATGAGGACGAGGATGATCCGCGACCTCGCCGTCGCAATCGAGACTAAATATGCTGCGTTTCGCCGCGATGCTCGTTCTTCCGCTGTTGATCTCGGCTGGGCCGGGATCTCTGGTGGATCGCGTGCGCGTGGGCAACGAAGCGGTGCGGCTCGGGGACTTCGAGCTGGCCGAGCGACACTACCGAATTGCCGCCGAACGCACGACCGATCCCGGCCTCGTGGCGTTCAACCGAGCGACAATTGCCTTCGCACGAAAAGATTTCCGCGAAGCCGAACTCGGGTATTTGCGCGTGCTCGAAGACCGCGATGCACCTGCGCCCCGCCGACTGCGTGCCACGTTCGATCGGGGCG
>JAYSYI010000678.1:0-2767 GCA_043727665.1 Limnoglobus sp.
GCGATGAGCGAAACCATCCCAAGGGTTTCTGCCGCGAGATCGCCCGCTCGCCCATGGACGTGAGCCCCGAGCACGGCGGCGTCGAATGGCGAGAAGCCCTGGCCGATGAATGCCGCAATCACGCCAGTGAGCACGTCGCCGGTGCCGCCGGTGGCCATGCCAGGATTACCCGTATCGTTCGTGGTAAGCTGCGTCCCATCGGTAACGATCGTGTGGTGGCCTTTCAAGAGAAGCACTACGCGATGCCTCGTGGCAAATTCGACCGCAAGTTCTTCACGGTTCGCGGTAATCTCGCTCGTGGATCGGCCGGTTAAACGTGCGAATTCGCCGGGGTGCGGCGTCATCACGATCGGCGTGTCACGGGTGCGAATCGACTCCGGCAGCGGGAGTAGATTCATCAGCCCATCGGCATCGAGCACAATTGGCTTTGCAGGAAACGCGTCGAGTATCGTGCGAACCATCGTCGCCGTTTCGGGGGCGAGGCCCAACCCCGGCCCGATCGCAAGAACATTGCATTTCGCAGCCAATTCGACGAGCGATGCGAGTTCGCTGATGCCGAATGTCGTGTAACAGGCGTTGCCCATCGCGACGATATCTTGCACCACTTCCGGGCAAGCGACGGTAACTAACCCCGCGCCGGATCGCAGCGCTGCCGAACCGGTGAGGATCGCAGCCCCGCTCATGCCCCGGCTGCCCGCGATAACCAGCACGCGCCCGTAAGTGCCTTTGTGGCTATCGGAATCACGAACGGGAATCGTTGGCACATTCATGACAGTTTCGCCCAGTCAATCGGTTGGTTGCGATCCAAGAACGGCAAATGAACGGGGAGTGCTTCAAGATACTTCGTCGCCGCACCGGTGTTGAACACGACGACGGTTTCATCGGGCGAAACCGTGTTGTCGCGGATCAGATTCTCCAGCGAATCGAGGCAAATCGCGGTTTCCGGGCAGATGCTGATCCCCTCGGCACTACTGGCGCGTTCCATCCATTTCACGATGCTCGCTTCGGCACCAACAACGGCTTTGCCACCACTTTCGCGTACGGCATCGAGGATCATGAAGTCGCCGACGGCTACAGGTACTCGCAACCCGCTCGCGGCGGTCGTTGCATTCGGGAAAAGTTCGGCGAAGCGTTCGCCCTTCTCGTACGCGCGTGCGATCGGCGCACATCCTTCGGCCTGGCACGAAATCAATCGCGGGAACTTCGTATTCGGTGCCAGCCAGCCGAGCGTTTTCAGTTCGTGAAACGCCTTCCACATGCCGATGAGTCCGGTGCCGCCACCCGTCGGGTAAAGGATGACATCGGGGAGCGTCCAGCCGAGTTGTTCGGCGAGTTCCAGCCCCATCGTTTTCTTGCCTTCGATGCGGTACGGTTCCTTCAAGGTCGACAGATCGAACCAGCCCATCGCTGCGGTGCCGTCTTTGACGATCTTGCCGCAATCGTTGATGAGTCCGTTAACGCGGAAGGTTTTTGCGCCGTAAATGTGCGGCTCGAACTGATTGACGATTGGCGTGTCTTCGGGCATGAACACGAAGCACTCGATGCCCGCACGCGCGGCGTAAGCTGCGGCCGCACCACCGGCGTTTCCCGCCGTCGGCAGTGCCACCCGTTTGATGCCGAGCCATTTCGCCATGCTGATCGCGGCGGTCATACCACGGCTTTTGAAACTTCCCGTGGGCAACTGCGATTCGTCTTTTATCAGTAACCGATTTAGCCCGAGTTGCTTCCCGAGTCTCGGGCAGGGCAGTAGCGGCGTCATCCCTTCACCGAGTGTCACCGGTTCGACATCCAGTGGCAACGGCAGCAGTTCGCGGTACCGCCAGAGCGATGGCGGGCGTTTGGCAATATCCGCAGGCGTGACGGCACTGCGAATGGCATCGAGATCGTAACGCACCCAGATCGGGCGGCCTTCGTGCAGATTTTGTATCGTGCCAAATGATAACCGCGTACCATCGATCGCGGCTTCGAGATGCGAAACGAAGTGATTCATGATGAAAGGCCCCCATGTCCCATTCTTTGCGAGGCAACTTACAGGTGTTTTCGACAGGGTTCGAATCGTGGCGATGTTGAGTAGCAGAATGACTCCAGCGACTACCCACCCCCCCAATCGTGGAGTCATGCCCAAATTTCGGAACCAACCTAACCCAGCAACGACTTACGTCCGATTTGGGTGGCCGCCATCGTGGCTGGCACCATATTTGCTGACGCTCGTTTAAGCAAAACTGCAACCTGGCTTTGAACCACACCGTGTTTCTTTATTTGTGTAATTCGTGGTGAGTTCGGGACTGGTGCGATAACATGTTGCGTTTGTGAGTATTCCTCGCTTGGGCGTCGGGCTAACGTGATTGGATTATTAGCCCGACGCGCTACTGCTAAACGTAATCCGGTTATTCAACTGTCCACGTGTCTTCGGCGGCGAACAGATCTTCGATTTTGCCTTTGCCGCGTTTCGCGAGTTGCTCGTTTATCTGGCCGTCGAGGAGTTCTTCGTACGTTGGCTTTCGCACGTTCCGCAACACGCCGAAGACTTCCGGGAACTCGGGGCGATACATGCGGCTGAGCAGGTACGCCAATGTCGGTTCTTCGGATTTCTCATCGTGAATGAGCAGGTCGTCGATGCCGCAATCTTTGCCGACATCGACGATCTCGGGCTTCAGGCCGTTGAGGCGAATACCCTTGTTTTTGTCTTTGCCGAAGATCATCGGCTTGCCGTGTTCGACGAACAAGCAATTGTCGCTCTTCACGCTTTTATCGGTGGCGTATTCGA
>JAYSYI010000679.1:0-2766 GCA_043727665.1 Limnoglobus sp.
TTCCATTGCCGCCGACGTGCAAAAACAGTCCGATCGGGAACACCGGTATCGCGCGCGATCTGCGGAGATACGCGTAATATTGCAGCATTCGCCGACGCAAATTCGTTGCCGAATCGGTCGATTCGACTTCGATGTGCATCAGCACCAAACACTCGCTTTTGCCCGGTTCGACCGGTTCGACGGTGCGAACTTGCGCGACCAGATCGAAGATCTTATGTTCGCCATCGGGCGGGTCGAGGAACGCGTCTTGTTCGAGCCATTCGGTGTGTGCGAAGTCGAAGCGGTCGTACCATTGCGGGAAGAAACAGTCGATGAATTCCGGGAGAAACTCCCGAAGCAACGTCTTGAACCGCTGATCGTGATCGTCGTCCGGATCGTTTGTCATGGTTACGATTCCGGTCAGGAAATGTTGCAGTAATCGATCAGGCGGGCGACTTCGGTTCGCAAGTCTTTGCGGTGGACGATGCGATCGACGAAGCCGTGCGCCATCAGGAATTCGCTGGTTTGGAATCCGTCGGGCAGTTCGAGGCGGATCGTGTTCTTGATCGTTCGTGCCCCCGCGAAGCCGACCATCGCCTTCGGTTCGGCCAGCGTAATGTCGCCTTGGAACGCCCAACTGGCGGCGACGCCACCCATCGTTGGGTTTGTTAAAATACAGATGTAAAACCCGCCAGCGGAGTCGTACCGCGCGAGTGCTGCCGAGACTTTCGCCATCTGCATCAGCGACAGAATCCCTTCTTGCATTCGCGCACCGCCACCCGAGCCACTGACGAAAATCAACGGCAGTCGGCGCTCGGTCGCTTGCTCGGCGGCCCGCGTCAGTTTCTCGCCGACGACCGCCCCCATGCTGCCAGCCATGAACGCGAAATCGGTGATGCCGATGATGACGCCCCGACCGCGGATGAAGCCCATCCCCGTCACGGCGGCGTCGTTCATTTCGGTCTTCGCTTGCTCTTCCAGAATCCGTTGCGCATACGGAATGCGGTCGACGAAACCGAGGCTATCGACTGGCTTCAGGTTCGCGTCCCATTCCTCGAAGGTGTTTTCGTCGAGCAGTTGCTCGATGCGGTCGCGCGCCGACGAGTTGAAGTGATGCTGACACTCGGGGCAGACGTTCAGGTTGCGCGCAACGTCCTTCTTGAAGACCGTCGCTTTGCACGACGGGCATTTGATCCACAGTCCTTCGGGAACCCCGCGCTTGGGCAGATCGGCATTCGACATTCGGAGAACCTTTATTTATCGTCGATTTGCGCGAGGGACTGGAACGGCTTGCCTTCGACATAGGCGAGGAATGCCCCGCCGCCAGTCGACACGTGCGTCATTTTCGTATCGAAGCCGAACTGCTCGACCGCCTCGGCCGTCTCGCCGCCGCCGACAATCGTCACCGCGTTGCTGTTTGCCATCGCCTCGGCGATACCGCGTGTGCCCTTGCTGAATGCCGGTTTCTCGAACCAACCGACGGGGCCGTTCCAGATCACCGTGCCCGCTTGTTTGATGCGGCTACTGTAAACATCAATCGTGCGTGGGCCGATGTCGACGCCTTCGAAGTCTGCGGGAATCGCCTCGTCGACGATGTGCTTCGTCTCGTTGAGGTTCGACGATTTCGCGGCGAGGAAATCGACGGGCAACTGGATCTTGCCACCGATGTGGTGCAACAGAGGTTGCGCGGCGAGGAGTTCTTCCGGGGCGACTCGCGTGCCGCCGACATCGTGCCCTTGTGCCTTTAGGAACGTGTACGCCATCTTGCCGCCGATCAGCAATTGATCGACTTTCGACAACAGCACGTTGATGAACGCGATCTTGTCCGAAACCTTCGCCCCGCCCATCACGGCGAGCAGCGGCAACTTCGGCTGTGCCATAAGAGCATCGATGATTTCGAGTTCCTTGGCGACGAGGAAACCGACCGCACGGGGGCTGCCGTTGTTCTTCATCCGCATCGGCACGGCGACCATGCTCGCGTCTTTGTCGTTGTGGCAGGTGCCGAACGCATCGTTGACGTATGCATTGCCGAGTGCGGCAATCGCACCCGCGAATTCGGCATCGTTCTTTTGCTCGCGCGGGTCGAACCGCAGGTTCTCGAGCATGAGCACTTCGCCGGGTAGCAGTGCCGCCGCCCGTGCCGTGACTTCCGGGCCGACAACAGTGTGGCCCGCCTTCGCCACGGGGATTTCCAGCAAGTCTGCGAGCCGTTCGGCGACTTTGTCCATCGTCAGGAACTTGTCCGCCGCCGCGTCGCCGGTCGGTCGGCCGAGGTGGCTCATCGCGATCACCGAAGCGCCCGCTTTCAGCAGTGCTTTGATCGTCGGCAGCGCGCCGCGAATGCGGCGATCGTTCTTGATCTCGCCGCTGATCTTGTCCAGTGGCACGTTGAAATCGACCCGCACGAGGACTTTCTTGCCCTTCAAGTCGCCGAGATCGCTGATCTGCTTTTTAGCCATCGGTCTGCTTCTATAAGTGTCGTTGAATATTAGTTGACGTAATCGCTGAAGACGTCGTCGTTGGGTTCGAATACGGTCACTTTGTCCAAGATGAACTTCTCGACCCTTTTCAGCAATGTCTGCGGGTCGGGGCCGTTGCGGAGCACATAGTCGGGAATGACGACCTTGTCGAATTCTCCGTTGAACGCGAACACGTACTTAACGCCTTTGCCACGGTACGTTCGATTGCCGAGGTCGTAGTCGGTCACTCGCAGCGTTTCGCCGCCGATGAGGAACTTGCGTACCTTAACCGACTTCATCTCTTCCCACGGGATGTCGAATGTATCTT
>JAYSYI010000680.1:0-2760 GCA_043727665.1 Limnoglobus sp.
GCGCCCGTCTGAAAATTTGTCCAGCCAAACGCAACGACGTTGCCACTCGAACGATCCGGATCTTGCCCCGATGCTCGGTTCGTAACAAATATTGCGACGAGAATTGCGACGTTGCGGATGAGATTTGTCATCGCGTCATCCTACGTTTTTCGTCTGCGATGCGAGCCAGGAAATGGCCCGTTCGAAGGCACAATAGAAGACCGGAACGACGACCAGCGTGACGACGGTGGCGAGCAAACTGCCGCCGATAATACTTCGTGCGAGCGGGGCGCGAGTCTCCGAACCGGCACTCACGCCGATGGCTAACGGGATCGCGCCGACGATGGTGGCAATCGACGTCATCAAGATCGGGCGTAGCCGTACCGCACCCGCTTCAGCCATCGCTTGTTCGGGCGTGCAATGCTTTCTCCGTCGCAATTGATTCGCATAATCGACGAGCACGATCGAGTTCTTTTTGACCAGCCCCGCAAGCAAAACGAGGCCAATCATACTCATCATGTTCAGCGTGTCGCCGTACCACCAGAGCGTGGCCAGCGCACCCGTCACACCGAAAGGCACCGCCAACAACACCGTGAACGGATGAATGAACGACTTGAACTGCGCGGCCAAAATCATGTACGCGAACAGGAAGCCCAACACCAAGCAACCGAGTAGGCTTTCGAGCGTTTGTGCCATCGCGGAGGCATTTCCCAGCACGACGAAACGATACGTTTCGGGTAGCCCCATTTCGTTCCGCGTCGCTTCGGCAATGTCGAGCGATTTGCTGATCGCCTCGCCTTGTGAGACACCAGGGGCCATGTTCGCGGTGAGTTCGACTTTGCGCTGGTGGTTGTAGCGGTGAACCGTCGGCAACGTGGAGATGACCTTCACCGTGACGACATCGCGAAGCGGAATCAACGCGCCGTCTTCGGACTTCACGAAGTCATCGAGAATCGCATCGGGCGAAGATCGTTGATCTTCGCGGTAACGCACGCGGACATCGTAACGCCGCCCACCACCGGGGCTGGTGGTATCGTTCCCTTTCGCGGCAGCGGGTGCGGTGAAGCGTCCATCGCGAAAGCCGCCGGTACCGACGGCAATCGTGAACGCCAGCCGTCGCATGGAGACATTCCGCGCGGCGGCTTTTTCGCGATCCGGCACGATATGCACTTCCTGCATTCCCGGCCGATAATCGCTGTTCACATCGGTGACAACGCCACTATCGATCAGGTTGCGGCGAATCTGCTCGGACAACTTTGCAACGGTGTCCCAGTCGGGGCCTTGCACGGCAAAGTTCACGGGGAAACCGCGGGTGGGTGTGAACCCTTGCGTCGATAGATCGAGCACGACGATACGCACGCCGGCCACGCTGCCGAGGCGTTTACGGACTTCGTTCATCGCATCGCTCTGCGTCAGCGAGCGTTCCGTCGAAGGGACGAGCCGCACGAACAGCGTGCCTTCGGTGATGAGCGAGCCGGGACGAAACGAGATCGTGCTGAACAGCGTCGCGACGATGTCTTCGTTGGTTTCCGGATCCTTCATCGCGGCGACGACGCCTTCGCAGTACGCCATCTTTTCATCGACGTATTCGATACTCGTGCTGATCGGGCAGATGATGTTAATCACGAAGCGATTTTGGTCTTCGCTCGGTATCAGTTCGCGGCCAATCGGACGCACTTCGACGCGGTCTGCGCCGGTTATTTTCTTTGCAAAATCGGGCACCGCCACGTTGACGCCGAACACGAACACGCCGGCTGCGGCCGCAATCGCGACACCGAGGAGCATCCACGCGGCGGGGCGACGCAGTGCGTAATGCAACACGCGAACGTACACCCACGCGGTGGCATCGAGCATCCGATTCGTGGGCCAAAACAGCAACGGATAGAACACGTAACGGTGCAAATAATCGAGCGGCAACAACATCCAGCCGAACCGCGTACGCGCTTTCACGACTGGTTGGCCGGGATGTTGCACGTTCAGAAACAAGCTGCACATCATCGGAGTGATCGTTAGCGCAATCACCAGCGAGAGCAGCACCGCCACCGTCACCGTGATGCCGAACTGGTAGAAGAACTGCCCGATCGCGCCTTTCATGAACGCGACGGGCAGGAAGATTGCCACGATCGAGAACGTTGCGGCAATTGCCGCGAAGCGGATTTCGCGCGCACCGCGGATTGCCGCCTCGCGGCGACTCTCGCCGAGTTCCATGCGGCGGTAAATATTTTCGAGTACGAGAATCGCATCGTCGACGACGACACCCACCGAAAGCGATAGCGCCAACAATGTCATAAAGTTCACAGTGAACCCGAGTGCCTTGATCGCGATGAACGTACCGATGAGCGAGGTCGGGATCGAGATGCACACGTTTAGGGTGGTGCCAAACGAGCCGAGGAAAATGAACGTCACGAGTGCCGTGAGCACGACGCCGAGGAACAGTGCCTCTTTCACTTCTTCGATATCGTCCTTGATAAACAAGGAGAAATCGGTCGAGATACTCACTTCGATGCCCAACGGCTCGGCGAGTTTGCGGAGTGCGGGCAAGCGGGCTTTGACTTCGTCGCAGACTTGTACGACGTTCGCGCCCGTCGCGCGCATCACACCGACGCCGACGGTTGGCAGGCGGTTGAAGCGAGCGAACGAACGCTTGTCGGCGAGGCCATCTTCGACGGTTCCGAGGTCGCCGATGGTTACGATCTGGCCCTTCGAATTCTTTGCGGTCAGATCCTGAAATTCCTTCGCCGTGCGGGCCTCGCCCATCGTGCGGACGTCGGCTTCGCGGCT